>JAGASC010000010.1 GCA_017621905.1 Roseburia sp. | reverse complement strand
TAGTATACCTTTTTTGGCTTTATGGCAAGGTGCTATTTTCTATCCGCAGGCAAATATGACTTTAAGTCATAATTTCATTTCCCCGCACGCCCATTTCTCTTACTGCTCGTAACAGTTCTGTTCCATCAAACTTACTGTTATTCTTCTTTTTTAAATTGCTTCATTTCTACCCCAATTTTTTTGTCGGAGAATTTTTCCTCTGCTATGGCAAAGAGCCACAAGAACATTTGTCTTGCAATGAAATCCTGTCTTTTTATCATACTGCCATACTCATAAATACGGGTGATGAGCTCTTCCTCGTTTCCGGCCTCGATTCTTCCAAAAATATCATTCAGTATTTCCAAGCGCCCGGTATGAAAGCGGTAATTCCTTCTGATGTATTCCACCAGACATCTGTTTCTGAGAATATTTTCCATCCACAGTTCCCAATCTTTCAGTTCTGTTTCTACATTTTTCAGTTCCTCGTTTGTCATAAATCTCTGATCCTTTCTCTGGTTTGGCGTGCGGGGGACTTCTTTTTTATTATATTACATATGTGGTCTTTCATAAATTTGCGAAACGCGAATTTTTTTCTGAAAGTATTGCTGGCAGAAAAAAAGGGCGCTTGGCGCCTTTCCTATTGAACGAAAAAGGGAGCTGATGCACCAATTAATGAATGGTGCCAGCTCCCTGACATATTACAACTCAATTTACGTCCTATGTGTATCTTTCGCTTTTAATATTCCGGTTCGATCAATCCGTAAGTGTTTCCCTTTCTCTTATAAACTACATTTACATCTTCTGTCTCCGCATTGATAAATACGAAAAAGTCATGTCCTAATAATTCCATCTGCACACATGCATCTTCCGGATACATCGGCTTCATATCAAACTTCTTGGAACGGATAATCTTAATCTCTTCATCCTCATCCGCCTGTCCGTCTATATATTCCTGTTTGAATACAGATGTTACATTCTGCTGTTTGGTAACCAGCTTGGTTCTATATTTTTTCAGCTGACGCTCAATTACTTCTTCCACTAAATCAATGGAGACATACATATCATTGCTTACCTGCTCGGAACGGATATAATTTCCCTTTACCGGAATGGTTACCTCCACTTTCTGCCGCTCTTTCTCAACACTTAAGGTTACGTAAACGTCGGTCTCCGGTGTAAAATATTTTTCAAGCTTATTCAGCTTGTCCTCCACGGCTGCTTTCAATCCTTCGGTCAGTTCAATATTTCTTCCTGTAATCTTAATTCTCATGATGCCCATCCCCTTTGTCGTTTATTTGATACAGATTTATATCATGCTTCTATTATACCATATTTTAGTCATATAGCAAGAAAATATGTGCATTTTTGCTTTTTTTTCAGAACTTTTCACATTATTTTCAAACTTTCCAGACGTTTTGCAACACTTTAAAAGCAAACATAAAGTGCTTGTTTTCAGATGCTGTCATAAATGTGCAGGTACCACGTTTTTTGCCAGACTTCGTCAGCCTAACGTTAAATTAAGGTAACCTTCACGATTTACTTTAAGGTTTCGCATGGATCCCGGCAACCACAGCATACCCTCCATCTGTCTGTACGCCACGGTACGGGTGCCGGTTTCTGACAGAAGCTCCGGCAGGAGTTGTTCTAATTTGGAGGCAGATAGCGTAGTCTCGATAATTCCTAAGGTCTCACCCTCTTTTTCGTACATGAGAATGTCTTTTTCCTCCGTACCTGGCTGCTCCCTTCTGGTGGATTCATTTTCAGGCACCACCGCAATGGCGGCTCCGCCACAGCTTGCCGCAAGTTCCATTGCATAGGAGACGGCGGCTGCGTCCCAGCGAACATAGCCCTCCGTTTCATAGTGGGCATCCCGAATTTTCACATATTCTTCCGGGGTTACCGATTCTGGCATATCCATAGTCTGAGCTGCCGGTGTATGCCACTCTGCGGCCTGAACATCATCGGAGACAGGCAACTCCCCCGCCTGCGACTCTCTGCTTTGCTGCTGTCTGTCAGGCAGCCATTCTGCGGCCTGAATATTGCCGGAAGCAGGCCTTTTCACTGCCCATTCTTCGCTGCTGATTGGTTCCCTCTCTGGAAACAGTGTACGCTTTGCAAAGGCCTTGTGGAACCCCATTCTCTCATAATAGGAAAAAAGAGATTCTTCTGCCGGTGCCAAAATCAATGGCTCATCATATTCTGCCTTGGCAAACTCTAAAATTTCCCGGGCTAAGCCCCGGCGCCGGTATTCCGGCAGTGTAGCCACCGCATAAACGTAACGGGCTGCCTGGTACTCCCCATTTACATAATACTGTACCGGTAAAAAACTTGCCATAGACACCGCTTTTCCGTCCTCATATATAACAAGCATATTATCATCCGTCATCCGATGCTGCAGATAAAGGGCAATATCTCCTTCCTCATCGCCAAAACAGGTCTGCCAGATTTTCTGAATCTGTTCTCCATCTTTCTCTTTGTCGGCGTAGACCACGCGGCTGGCGCGGGCCACATATTTTTTCAGCAGAATATCCGGGTAATAGGAAAGTTTTGCTTTCCGAAGGCCCAGATCTCCCGTGTCATCTTCACGGTTTACATACGTGTATCCCTCACAGGCGTGCAAAACAAATTGCTGGTTGATCATAGGATATGCGCCCTGCATATCCGGGTAAGCTTTCTCAAAATGTACCACAAAAGTATCCGTATTCTGGCGTTCTCCGATAGAAAATGCCACGATTTGCCCCTCCTGCCTTAAGATTCCGCCGGTCAGCTCTAACTCCTGCATATGGTCAAAGGCCTCATGGAGCACCTGGATTTCTTCCTCCATTTCCTCATTCCATTTCTCGGAGCGCATACGGATCCAGGTATAGGTCATCTCTCTGCATTCCTCTAAATTTTCCCCGGTCAAAGGCTCATAGGACCAGTCCCCTCCGTCCTTGAATCGGGCGATGTGATTTCGCTTGCCGTGCAATTTTTTTCCCGCAAGGGTGGCAAGCTTTTCTCTGGAATAAATATAATCGTAGCCGTCCCGGTCTTTTTCTATTAAAAACCGCCCCGGAAACCACTCGCTCAACTGTTTTTTGTCTTCCTCGCTCAAAGGCGACATAATAAAAGGACGTTTCTCTTTCTGACACAGAAAAAGCAGCTGTGTGATGGCTGCTTTTTTATCACCGGCCCCAATCGGGTAGGAGTAGCAGTGCTCCCCCTGCTCCACGAAACGGACCAGCAGACAGCCATACAGCTCTGCCACTTCTACCTGGTAGACCTTTCTCCAGATGAAATTATTTGCAAAGGTGTACTCGCAGGCATTCCTGTCGTCCTCTGCAAATTTTTCGTCCATCCATTTTTTATCCTGAATTGTTATCTCATGAAATTTTACATCTGTCATCTTCATATAATTTTCTTCCCTGATCTGCACTGTTTCCAGGCGTCATGATTGCCTGTCGACATGTTTTCTGACGTTTTACTTTCAGTGCTTTTTATAACTGTTCATACCCTCACAGTTAACTTTTTACTACATACACTATAATACTGCCCCGACAAAGATGCAAATATTAATTTTCTTCACAAACAATTTCTTTACGGATAGACAAATTTTTTGATTCGTAAATAAATACCGGAAAAGATTCATAAATACACATGCCTGCCGGATAGTTCCCATCTATCTTTCCTATCGCAAAAAAATATGCAGCAATTTGCGGTATACTTTCCGGTATGGCTGATAACGCATGGGAAGATCCATCCAGGTCTTTTTGTCCACGATACTCTTGGTATGGGAAAATGCCTCAAAGCCAGTCTTTCCATGGTAGGAACCCATGCCGCTTTCTCCCACACCGCCAAAGCCCATTTCACTGGTCGCCAGGTGAATGATGGTGTCGTTGATGCAGCCGCCGCCATAGGAGCACCGCTCTGTCACCTGCCGAATATGTTCTTTATTCTCCGAGAACAGATACAGGGCCAGAGGCTTCGGACGGTCTGCCAGCAAAGAGAATACTTCTTCAAAATCGTCGTAAACCAGAATCGGCATCACTGGGCCGAAAATTTCCTCCTGCATGATGGCATCCTCCCAGGTCACATTTTCCATCACGGTAGGGGCAATTTGCAGTGTATTTTCGTTGACTTCACCGCCACATACCACTTTGCTGCTGTCAATCAGTCCCCGGATACGGTTAAAATGCTTCTCGTTGATGATTTTTCCATAGTCCGGGTTCGCAAACGGATGCTCTCCGAACTGCTTTTTTATCTGCTCCCGGACTTCTGCCGCCAGTTGGTCCTTGACGGAGCGCTGGCAGAGGATATAATCCGGAGCCACACAGGTCTGTCCACAGTTGAGATATTTTCCGAAAACGATGCGTTTCGCTGCCAGCTTCAACTTTGCAGTGTTATCCACAATACAAGGGCTTTTGCCGCCCAGTTCCAACACCGCCGGCGTCAATGTTTCTGCTGTGTGCCGCAATACCTCACGTCCTACATTCTGACTGCCGGTAAAAAACACCATATCAAATTTTTTCTCCAGAAGATGGGCATTTTCCTGTCGTCCGCCGGTAACTACTGCCACATATTCCTGGGGAAAGCATTCGGCGACAATAGTCTCGATGACTTTGCCGGTGGCCGGGGAATAGGCACTGGGTTTGATAATGGCCGTGTTGCCTGCGGCAATGGCATCTGCCAGCGGATCGATGGTCAGCAGAAACGGGTAATTCCAGGGGCTCATAATCAGCACATTGCCATAGGGTGACGGTTTCTGATAACTTACGGAAGCGAACTGGGCCAGTGGTGTATGGACAATTTTCCGGGAGGCAAATTTTTTTGTGTGCCTGATCATGTAACTGATTCCTGTCAAAACCAGGCCGGATTCGCACATGAAGCCTTCGAAATTACTTTTTCCAAGATCGGATTTTAAGGCTTCGGCAATCTCTGCTTCGTGATTTTTTACCGCTTCCCTCAGTTTTTTCAGCATCTGTATGCGAAAGGGAACCGGCAGTGTCGCACCGCTTTGGAAATATTTTTTCTGTTTTTCAAGAATTGCATCGATATTATTGTGATTCATTTTTGATTCACTCCATTTGGGGGCAGAGGCAGGAAACCGGCATCATTTATCTGCCAGTTTCCTGCCTCCTCTTTTTTATCTAGTTCAACATAGCTTCCCGGATGATAGCCTCTGCTTCCTTTGCCTGTGCCTTGGTAAGCTGAGGGGTATCTTTCAGCACATAGTCTATACCCAGATTGTCGTATTTTACTTTTCCTAACGCATGGTAGGGCAGAACCTCCAGCTTCTCCACATTGGAGAGCGTTTTCAGAAAGTGACCAAGACCAGTCAGTTCCTCTTTGTCAAAGGTAATGCCCGGCACTACCACGTGGCGAATCCAGACTTTTTTGCCGATTTTATCCAGATATCCAGCAAATTCCAAGATACGTTCATTGCCGTGGCCGGTCAGTTTTCTGTGTGCAGTATCTTCAATGTGCTTGATGTCCAACATCACAAGATCTGTCACTTCCATGAGACGGTCAATCTGCGCCATCGTATGTTTTCCCGCTCCGCGTCTCTGCCCTGTTACATCTGAATTCGCCTCTTTTTCACCTGTCTCTCCTGCATTTATCTCAGCTCCTGCCTCTGCCTGCTTGCGGTCATCTTTTGTTCCCGGGAACATAATTCCTGACGTATCCAGGCAGGTGTGAATCCCTCTTGCCTTCGCTTTCGTAAAAAGTTCTGTCAGAAATTCCAGCTGCAGCATCGGTTCTCCACCGGTAGCTGTAATGCCGCCGGTCCGGTAAAAGGAACGATTGCGTTCCATTTTATCCAGGATTTCATCAGCACTCATCTCCTGTCCGTCCTCCGGTCTCCAGGTATCTGGATTATGGCAGTACTGGCAGCGCATCGGGCACCCCTGGAAAAATACCACAAAACGCACACCGGGGCCATCTACCGTGCCAAAACTCTCAATCGAGTGAATCTTTCCCATAGGTACTCCTTTCTATGTGACGGGGGTCTCAGAGAGTATTTTTCCCCTCTCCAGACCCCCGATGCCGATAAAGCAAGGTTTTACATTACTTCATGGAAGGTTCTCGCAATTACCTCATCCTGCTGCTCTTTGGTCAGTTTGATGAAGTTTACAGCATAACCGGACACACGGATGGTCAGCTGCGGATACAGCTCCGGATGTTTCTGTGCATCCAGCAGTGTCTCGCGGTTTAATACGTTGACATTCAGGTGATGTCCACCCTGCTCTACATAGCCGTCTAACATTGCAACCAGGTTGTTCTTCTCGCTCTCCACGTCTTTTCCAAGGGCATCCGGCACGATGGTAAAGGTATTGGAGATACCGTCCTGAGAATCCATAAATGGCAGTTTTGCCACAGATGCCAGGGATGCGACTGCACCATGGGTATCACGTCCGTGCATCGGATTTGCACCCGGTGCAAAGGCAACGCCTTTCTTTCTTCCATCCGGGGTTGCTCCGGTGTTCTTACCGTAAGACACGTTGGAGGTAATGGTCAGGATGGATGTAGTCTGGATACCGCCACGGTAGGTGTGATTCCCCTTGATGTATCCAATGAAGGTATGAAGCACTTCTTTTGCAATGTCATCCACACGGTCATCGTCATTTCCATATTTCGGGAAATCTCCCTCGATTTCAAAATCTACGGTCACACCGTTCTCATCACGGATTGGTTTTACTTTTGCATATTTGATGGCGGATAAGGAGTCTGCCACTACGGAAAATCCTGCAATACCGGTTGCAAACCAGCGGCGCACCTTCTTGTCATGCAAAGCCATTTCCAGCTTCTCGTAGCAGTATTTATCATGCATATAGTGGATGATGTTGAGGGCGTTTACATAAACACCTGCCAGCCATTTCATCATATCCTTATATGCCGCCCAAACTTCATCGTAATCCAGATACTCGGAGGTAATCGGACGATATTTCGGGCCTACCTGTTTGCCGGTCATCTCATCCACACCACCGTTGATGGCATAAAGCAGACATTTTGCCAGGTTCGCTCTCGCACCGAAGAACTGCATTTCCTTTCCGATGCGCATGGAGGATACGCAGCATGCGATTCCATAATCGTCACCGTGCACCACGCGCATAATGTCATCATTCTCATACTGGATTGCAGAGTGTTTGATGGAGGTCTCCGCGCAGAACTTTTTGAAGTTCTCCGGCAACTGTACAGACCAGAGTACGGTCATGTTGGGTTCCGGTGCTGCGCCAATGTTGTTTAATGTATTTAAATAGCGGTAAGACATTTTGGTTACCATATGTCTGCCGTCCACACCGATTCCGGCGATGGACTCGGTTACCCAGGTAGGGTCTCCGGCAAAAATCGTATTGTATTCCGGTGTACGAGCAAACTTAATCAGACGCAGCTTCATGACGAACTGGTCAACGATTTCCTGGATTTCCTGCTCTGTAAAGGTACCTTCTTTTAAGTCACGCTCTGCATAAATATCAAGGAAAGTAGAGGTACGTCCAAGACTCATTGCCGCACCGTTCTGCTCTTTTACTGCTGCCAGATAAGAAAAATATACAGCCTGGGTTGCTTCCAGCACGTTCGTCGCCGGTTGGGAAATATCGCAGCCATAAATTTTTGCCAGTTCTTTTAACATCTTAAGGGCACGAATCTGCTCGGAAAGCTCCTCGCGCTCACGGATCACGTCAGAATACATGATGGTACGGGTGGTGTTTAACTGTTCTTCTTTATCCTCGATCAGACGATCTACACCGTAAAGGGCAGGTCTTCTGTAGTCACCGATGATACGTCCGCGGCCGTATGCGTCCGGCAGACCGGTAATGATATGGGCAGAACGGCAGGCACGCATTTCCGGAGTGTAAGCGTCAAATACACCTGCATTGTGGGTCTTTCTGTGGGTGGTAAAATATTCTACTACTTCCGGGTCCACCTGGTAGCCGTTGTCCTCGCAGGCCTTCATTGCCATACGGATTCCGCCGTAAGGCTGTAAGGCACGTTTGAAAGGCTTGTCCGTCTGGAAACCTACGATTTTCTCTTTGTCTTTATTTAAATATCCCGGGCCGTGGGATGTGATGGTGGAAATAATTTTTGTATCCATATCCAGCACGCCGCCGGCTTCTCTCTCCTGTTTGGAAAGTTCTAACACCTGCTGCCACAGGTCTGTGGTATCCTGGGTCGGTCCCTCCAAAAAACTCTCATCGCCGTCGTATGGGGTATAGTTTCTCTGAATAAAATCTCTTACATTGATTTCTCTCTCCCAGGCTCCGCCTGTAAAGCTTCTCCATTCACTTCTCATCGTTTCTGGTCCTCCTTGTTCTCTTCCTATTCTGGTTTTCAGTAAAAGCGGTATCGCATTTGCTGCAAATCCGCGTGACCTCTGTAAAATCACTTTTCACAAGTTAGTTGTTACTAACTGTTTTGACTATAGCATATTGTATACACGCTGTCAACATTGATTTTACATCCCCGCCATGTCGGTTTTACGTTTATTTTTCCAAGGGTTCTCTCCGCCTGATCCGGCGGCATTTGATTGCATAAAATAAACCGACAATCCGGGTGCTCTCGCCCAGACGGTCGGCATTTGATTCGTTATACTCCACGTGGTTATTCCACTGATTCCGTCAGTCATATAACACTTTGATATTACAACGAGTTCTCTTTTTTTTCAATAGTACTATTTTCCTATATTCTGGATTTTCCTGTTATTATACTCTGTCCCTATAAATTACTGCTTCAGGTGATGGAACATACCCGGCGAAGCATTTCCCTAAAAAGGAAATGATTTTTTGCCCGATACTTTTTTTGCCGGTAGAATATTGCAGTTCCTCTAAAATATTTGTATACAGCTTAGTCAGAGTATTTTCGTCTAACTTTACGGGATTGTTCTTCAGCTGTTCTGCATTTACCGATTTTACAAGCAACGGAATATCTGCCGGATTAACGGTAACCTTTTCCTGACCAAAAAGTTCTCTATGGATTGCCTTAAGGTATTCCTTGCCTTCTTGTGCATTCTCACAATTTAAAGCACATGCAATATGTTCAAACACTTTTGCGAGTTCTGTATTATCCCCTATATTTTCTATCATATATTCCCATACATAAGGCAGGCAGACAAAAGCTGCTCTTTCCTGCGGAATCTTATATAATACGCTCAGTCTACAGCTCATGGCATATACTGCCGACGTCTGTGTCATGCGAATCGCCTGCTCCGCGAACTCTAATGCTGTGTGTATCTTTTCCGTGCTTTTCTCATCGCCCTCCAGATATGCGTCACAATAATCTATAATCATCGCAACTGCTTTTCGGGAAATGAGCCTACTTTCCCGGGTCGCATTTACGGACCACCAGGATTCCATTCCCTGACAAATTGCACCAAGCATTACACATTCTTTTTGATACAAAGTTAAATTTTCTAAATTTCTCATATCCATCAGTGCTCCTCCTGTTTAAAATCCATATGAAAAGTAAACATATCACTTCTTGCATGAATCACAAAATATTCAATTACCCCTGTTTCCGGCGTAGAAAAACAGCAAGCTATACTAAGTATCGGTATGTTTTCCGGAATTCCCAAGTGTTTCATATCGTCTGCCGCAGGGGCCTGTGCCTTTATAGAAATAGAGTCACAAACAGGATGGGAAAATCCATAGTCATCCATAAAAATTTTATTGATAGACTGATAATTTTCAAAATGCAGCTCCAGCCCCGGAACATGTTTTTGCGGAATGGTAGAATAACAGAGTGCAAAAACTTTTCCCTTCATGCTGCGCAGTGTCTTCAAACGATATATTTTTTCTCCCACGGGAAGACCTGACAACTGACATTCGCTTTCTTTTATTTCGGACAATTTCCAATTTATAAGAATATTCTCGTACTCCGAACTATTTTTACGGAAGATCTCCGAAAAGCCAATATCTGCACGATGCTGATAAATTAACGGCCTTGTTCTCTTAACAGGATAGTACCCTTTGCCCTTTACAGAATGTACATAGCCCTGGGAACGCAGGTGAGAATACGCCGCCCGAACCACGTTGCGGTTCACACCGTACAGTTCTGCAAGAGTATTTTCCGACGGGAGTCTGGTATTTTCACCCACATTTTTTTGTTTGATATACTTTAATATCTGATTTGCTATAAACAAAGCATTTTTCTCATTTCCCACAGGCTGTCATCTCCTATCCTTTTCAAACAAATTAAATTACATATCAGATGGCATTTTTCCCTCAGCAAGCAGTGTATTTATTTTTCTGACAAGATTCGGAAGGTCCTTCATGGTGCGAATCACAAAATGAGCACCCGCATTATAATAACGCTGTTCTACCTCTCTGCATCTGGTTTCCAGCTCCTCTGCAGGCATTGCCAGCTTTTCTTCCAGATGAAGGCCAAGTTCATTACTTCCCTCTATTACACCTACGCTCCAGGCAGAGGCATTCAATCCCTCGTTAATGTCACTGAGCGTATCTCCCACTTTCACAATATGAGACATTGGATACACCCCAAGCTTCATGGCATTCTGATACATCATCCATGGAAGCGGCCTGCCTGCGGGAAGTCCGTCCGGTGTAAAAAAACAATCCGGTTCATATCCGTACTTTTTTGCACCTGCTGTTACAATCTTCATCATCTCTTCTGTATAACCTGTAGTAGAACCGATTTTAAGCCCCATACTCCGAAGTTCTTTTACCGCATCCACCACATAAGGGTTGGGTTCCGCATAGCGGTCAAGAATGCCAAGTAAAGAAGGCAAATACTGCGCATACAGTTCCTCTACATCCTTGTCATCCGGCTCTTTTCCCTTAACCTTAATCCACTGGGTCCTGATGCGCGGCTCATGCAACAAGATTCTGATATGCTCAATCTTGAGCACACCCATGGGTTTTCTTGCTTCCTCAATTGAAATTTCAACGCCAGATTTTCTAAAGATTTCAAGGAAAACCTCCAGCGGGGCAAAACAACCATAGTCCACGGTTGTCCCTGCCCAATCAAAAATTACTGCTTCAATTTCATTCTTCATAACGGTACACCTTCCTTTTACAATATAATTTAAAAAACAGCATGGCTGCCAAAACAACCACGCTGTTGTAAATTTAACATTTCCTATTTTAAAAATTAATATCTGGCCGGAAGCTGTACGCCGGTAGTGCGGCACGCTTCCTCAAATACCACAAAGAAGTCCTCAATATCTTTCTTATAAATCTGACCAAGCGTACATAGACGAAACGTATCCGTACTTGCAACCTTTCCGGGATAAATAGTAAAACCTCTCTCATAACAGTAATCGTGAATCTTTTCAAAATTCCAGTTTGGATCATTTGGATATTTGATTGACACTACCATACCGCTCTGCCATTCTTTTTTAATAATATCCCGAAAGCCCAATCGGTCTATTCCTTCATGAATAGCATTCCATACCTCTAAATGGCGGGCATATCGCTTTTCTTCCCCATCCGCCCAGTACTCTTCAATTGCTTTTTGGGTAGCATATACAGTCTGTACCGGAGGTGTAAAGTGCATTTCACCTGTCTTTTCAAAAAAATCATACTGCAAAAATAGATTGCAGTAATAGCTGCGCGTAGGATAAGATGCAGACTTTTCAATCAGTGATCGATTGCCTACCACAAAAGAAAGCCCGGTAAAGGCCATCAGCCCCTTTTGGGCAGAAGCCATCACAAAATCCAGATTATCTCTGTCCATATCAATCGGAATCATTGCATAGGTTGAAGTGGTATCCACCACCATCTGTTTGCCATAGCGATGTGCGATCTCCCCGATTTCGCGAATGGGATTGAGAATTCCTGTACCGGTTTCATTGTGGGTGGTATATACAATATCAATGTCAGGATTTTCCTGAATTGTTTTTTCTACCAGTGCAAGATCCGGCCGCTCATCAAAAGAAAACTTCAGGTCAATATAAGGAAGATGGTAGTACTGTGCCACTTCTACACCTCTGGAAGTGTAAGCACCGTTATCAACAAACAAAATCTTTTTTCCTTCCGGAAGAAGTGAATTGACGCACACATCAATGTTCATGGTTCCTGACCCCGTAAACAGTACAGAAGTGTATTTTTCCGGATCACCGTGAACGATCTTGACAAGTTCCTTTCGCATATTGCGCATAATATCGCCAAACTCTTTTTCGCGTGGACAGATATCAGGTACAACCTGCGCCATCTTTACAGTATCAGTGGTAGTTGCCGGACCGGGATTCAATAATATATTTCTTTTTACTTTAATGGTATCCATATTTCTAAATTCCTTTCCTTTTCAATCATTTCTTGATAGCTGCCTGAAGTCTTCATGCTGTAGTTCTCTGCCCGGGTGGTAGATTTTTATGTTACGCGAAGTATAGCATGGTACCAAGTTGGCGTCAACGCTATTTTTGCATCTTTTTTTCAGCACGACATTTGGTGTTTTGCCGAAAAACGGTATGACATTTTGTGGAAATATCCATAGACGTATAGACCGCTTCGTTTTATAATTGTCTTAATTATACTGACATAATATTATTACTAAGGAGGACTTGAATTGAAAATCGGACTTATTTCGGACACCCACGGTGTCTTCCGCGAGGACTGG
>JAGASC010000159.1 GCA_017621905.1 Roseburia sp. | reverse complement strand
TGGAAGAGGCACATCCGGTGAAAGAAGGGTCTCGGATGGAAAAGCCTGAGACAGAGGGCGGGGAGAAACAAAGCTGGTCTGCCGCTGACATTCAAAACTTTACGGAGGCAGTTGGAGATACCAATTCCATCCATCTGGGAGAACAGGCCGTCGTACCGGGACTTTTGATGCTGGAAACGATGCTTTTGGAATGTGAGAAACAGGAAATGGTGTGGAAGAAGATTCAAATGCGGTTTTACAAGCCTGTGTTTGCTTCACAGCCGGTTTGGATAACTCGGGAAGGGATGGAAATTACAGCCCGGACAAAGGAGGAAGACGTATGCTGGAAAATGTGGTTGTCGTAGGAGGATACCGCACCTATATCGGCAAGGAAAACGGAATCTATCGGCATATTCCGGCGGAAAAACTCGGTGGACATATTTTACATAAATTGTCAGAAGATTACGGGGCGCCGGGTCTTGTACTCGCAGGAAATGCGGTGGGAGCCGGGGGGAACATCGGAAGACTGATGGCGTTAGAAGCCGGGATACCGGAAGAGGTTCCGGCGTTTACGATCGACAGCCAGTGTTCGTCCGGTCTGGAAGCCATTGTTATGGCAGTGGCAAAGATCCGGAGCGGTCAGCAGCAGGTGGTCTTTGCCGGCGGGGCAGAAAGTTCCTCGACGGCACCGAGGCGCATGGTTTCGGAAAATCACCCGGAATACAATGGAGAAAAAATTTATATGGCAGCAAAATTCTCGCCCGGAGAATGGCGGCAGGATGCGATGCTTTGGGGAGCGGAAAAGACGGCAAAGATGGCGGATGTTTCCAGAGTGACCTTGGATGCCTGGGCAATGCGCAGCCATGAACTGGCGGTCAAAGCCAGAGACGCGGAAGTGTTTGAAGATATTATTTTTCCGCTTGGAACGGAAAAGGAATGCGATCAGGGAATACGGCGAACTTTATCCAAAGCATTTCTGGAAAAGATTCCCACACTTTATGAGAATGGTGTGACGACGGCGGCAAATGCCTGTGGTACGCAGGATGGAGCGGCTTTTGTCGTGCTGTGTGAGGAAAGTTATGCGAAAAAGAAGGGCTGGAAACCATGGCTTCGTTTTGTGGATATGGTGGAAGTAGCAGGAAATCCGGAAATGCCGCCATTGCTTGTAAACAAAGCATTGGACAAATTGTTTGAAAAGACTGGGAGGAAACCGGAAGAGATTGCTGCTTACGAGTGCAATGAGGCATTTGCGGTGATTGATGAATTGTTTGCTAAAAAATATCCGGCGTGTGTACCGGCTTACAATGCCTGCGGAGGGGCATTGGCATATGGACACCCTTATGGGGCGACCGGGGGAATCCTTACGCTGCATCTGGCAAAGCGCCTGCAGCAATGTGCGGAAGATAACGTGTACGGAGTGAGTGCGATCGCGGCGGCCGGTGGACAGGGAACTGCTATTTTATGGAAGAAAGTGTGCGAAAAATGAAAAATTTTTATGAGATGATACGGGAGCAGGAGGCGGACCGGCTCGCTCTGATAGAGGAAGGAAAAGAATATACTTATGGAGAACTGGTAAAGTTGTCGCAGGAGAAAGGAAACCGGCTGAGGCTGGAAAAATCGGAGAAAAAAGTGATTTTCTTTCGTGAAAAACGGATTTTAGATCAGCTTGTTTCCTTTTTAGGCTGTCAGGCGGCAGGAAAGATCCCGCTTCTTGTGCCGGAGGATGCAAAACAATTGCCGGAGATCGGAGAAGTGCCGGAAAATGCCTGCATGGCAGTGATGACTTCGGGGAGTACCGGAGTGCCGAAGGTACTTTATCGAAGGTATGAGAGCTGGGCGGATTTTTTTCCGGTTCAAAATGAGATCTTTGGTGTGACTCCGGAAAGCCGGATGTTTGCACAGGGAAGTCTCGCGTTCACCGGCAATCTGAATCTTTATATGGCACAGTTTTCCATCGGTGCGGCGATAGTCGCTGCCAATATATTTGATCCCCGCAGATGGGCGGAATGGATCGAAGCATATAAGTCGGATGTCGTCTATCTGATCCCTCGTAAACTCCTGTTTCTTCCACAGTGTATCAAGAAGCCGGTTACAACAGTTCGGCATATTCTCGCCGGATCCCAGAGTATGGGAAGTGAAGAAGCAGAAAAACTGCACCGTTGTTTTCCTAATGCCGATATCGTTCTTTATTATGGAGCCAGTGAACTCAATTATATCACGTATCTCCGGCAGGATCAGATGACACAGGAGAAAAACTGCGTGGGAAAGCCGTTTCCGGGCGTGAAGGTGTCAGTAAAAGACGGCGAAATCTTTGTCACGACACCCTATCACGTGGAGGGCGCCTTGTGTCCGTTCAGCCTGAAAGATCTTGGCCATATGGATGCGGCAGGAAATCTGTATTTTGATGGAAGAAAAGACGATATCGTCAGCATACGGGGACGCAAGGTATCACTTCTTAAGATCGAGGGAGCCTTGGAGGACATTCCGTTTATCGGGGAGGCAATCGCTGCGGTCGTAGAAAAAGAGGGCGAAAAACGGGTGGCAGCCTGGGTGACACTGTGTGGCAGCGAGGTTTCGGCAGAATATGAGAAACAAATCTATGCGCATTTGAAACAAACCCTTGCCAATTATGAGCTGCCGTTTTGCTGCAAGATAGTGGGAAAACTTCCGCATACAGAAAGTGGAAAAAAAGACCGAAAAGTACTTGACAAAGTGTGATAGTTCTGCTAGGATTGCTATCACAGTACGGGCTTGTACTGGTTTCGACAGGCCGGCTGAAGATGGAGAAGCTATCCGTGGACCGTGACCACGTTAAAACATGGATTAAAATTAAACGCTGAAGATAATTTAGCATACGCTGCCTAATGGCAGCTGTCTGACTTAAGGCACCTACACTTTAAGACCCAGGCATCAACGATGTAGGAAACGACATGCATTAAGCTTTGCGTGCATGGGCGTATCATGAAGCTACTAAAACCTGAAGGGTGTTCATTCTCGTCAGGCGGAGGGAATGTAAAAAAATGAACTATGATAGTAGAAGTACATGGGATTCCGGTTTGGACGCGGGTTCGATTCCCGCCAGGTCCATGTTTTGTCATGAGGAGGGACCCGCCGCAGGTGGGAGGAGTCCTGATGACCAATTGTGGTAAGGAGGGACCCATCGAAGATGGGAGGATTCCTTATCACGCAGGCAGACGCCCACGAACGAAGTTTGTATATTATGGCGTCTGCTATTTTTGTATAAGGAGGAAGGAGGCCATAGGATGGATTATGCAGTAACATTGGAATTTGATAAAGAGACCGAAAAAACAATTCAGAATCTTATTGATGAGGTAGCAGAGAAAACAGGCTGTGATTACATGAAACAGATAAATATTCCACCTCATGTAACGGTTTGTGCTCTTGTAAGTGATAAGGGAGAAGCGTTACTTACAGAGATGGAAAATATTGTAAAAATAATAAACAAAGATGTGATCTGGTTTGCCAATATTGGCGTGTTCAATCCACTTGTAATTTATCTTGGTCCGGTTCTGAATCAATATTTACAGAATACGTGCGGTCTGGTAAATGAACGGTTATTAAAGTATGCTGATGTTGGTAATAGAGGGCAGTATCTGCCAAACCAGTGGGTTCCCCATGCAGCAATTGCAGTAAAACTGACTCCGCCTGCCTTACAGGAGGCGTTTGCTATTGTACAGGAAAAATTTACTGCATTTCAAGCAACCGTTGAAAAAATTATCTTAGCAAGAACGGATCCATATGAAGAACTTTATTCATGGAAATTAAAATAAAAATTATTTGTTATGAGAGGGATATACTATGTTTTTCAAAAAAGATAAGTCACGAGTTGTCGATAAGAATCCGGATGAATTACCGGGGGGTAAGGAAAAAATCATTTCACAGGGGGTATTTAGTTTGAAAATAGATATTATCGGTTCGGTTGCAAGTGGAAAAACAACGCTTGCAAAAAGAATTTCAAAGAAATATGGTATTCCGTATTATGAAAAAGACAATATTGTCTGGAAGAGAACTTTGAATGGAGACGTTAAAAGAAATCCGGAGGAACGAGATAAATATTTTTATGATATTATATGTGAAAATAATTGGATTGTAGAAGGAGCACCGAGAAAAATTTTGAAAGAGAGCTTTGGATGCTGTGATTATATTATTGTATTAGATGAATACACAATTATAAGAATGATAAGAGTATTTAAACGATGGATTAACCAAAGAAGTGGAAGAGAGTCTTATAATTCAAAACCAACATGGAATTTTTTGTGGTGTAATATTAAATGGGTTTTGGACTTTAACCAAATGAAAAGAGGATTATTGCAGGAATTGAGCATTTTTGCTGAGAAGGTAAAAATATTTAAACATTCAAAAGAAGCTTATGAATTTGTTATCAAAAGTTTTCCACAGATTTAGTTTAATAGAGGTAGTGATCATGATAAGAAAATTACAAAAAACAGATGTAATTAAAGTAGCAGATATATGGCTGGATTCTAATATAAAAGCACATGATTTTATCCCTGCACAATATTGGAAAAGTAATTTTGAATTAGTAAAACAACTGCTATTACAGGCAACTGTCTATGTTTATGAGGATAATCAAAAAATACAGGGCTTTATAGGAATGAATGAGGAATATATTGAGGGCCTTTTTGTTTCGGATGAAATGCAATCGCAGGGGATAGGTAAAATTTTACTGAATTATGCAAAGGGTAAAAGAAACAAATTATTTTTGAATGTATACCAAAAAAACACACGTGCAATATCCTTTTATCAAAGAGAAGGATTTGAGGTTCAGTATAGTGGTTTGGATGAAGCTACCGGGGAAAAAGATTATGTAATGACATGGCAGCAGAAATAGAAATTTCAGGTTTTTTATCCGTGATGTGTTTTTATTTCAAAATAAGAGAATAGCTGATTGTGCCGGAGGTGAATTTTATGTGGTTTTGGTGGTTTATGTTAATATGCGATATGATAATTCCTATTTTTATGGTTATTGCAGGAAGAATGATGTGGAAACATTGCCCAAAACATATAAATGGTATGGTGGGTTACAGAACAATTCGATCAATGAAAAATATGGATACATGGAAATTTGCTCATGACTATTGTGGAAAACGTTGGTGGAAAATAGGATGGATAAT
>JAGASC010000158.1 GCA_017621905.1 Roseburia sp. | reverse complement strand
ACGGACTTGAAATCAGATGGCACGGAAGAGGCGGCCAGGGTGCTAAGACGGCGGCATTGCTTTTGGCAGACGTGGCATTTAAGACGGGACAGTATGTACAGGGATTTCCCGAGTACGGCCCGGAGCGTATGGGAGCACCGATTACTGCCTATAATCGAATCAGCAGAGAGCAGATTCGTGTGCATTCCAATATTTATACACCGGACCTGGTGGTGGTTGTGGATGAGACATTACTTCATTCTGTGGATGTAACCGCAGGTTTAAAGAAGGAAGGCGCGATTATCGTCAATACCGCAAAATCAAGTGAAGAGATTCGTCCATTGCTGAATGGATATGAGGGAAACGTGTATACCGTGGATGCGAGAACAATTTCTGTGGAAACGCTGGGAAAGAATTTCCCGAATTCCCCGATGCTTGCGGCGGCAGTGGCAGTCAGCGGTGTGATGGACAAGGAAGAATTCATTTCCGAGATGCGTGCTTCCTATCAGCATAAATTTGCAAAGAAGCCGGAAGTAATTGATGGAAATATGAAGGCGCTTACCATGACATTTGATGTGCTGGAGCCGGCACTGAAGAAGACCGCATAGCACGTTAAAAATCAAAACCGAATTTTTAACGAAAAGTTAAATATATATGTAACGGAGAATATGAAAAGATGAGAACAGACGTACATAAAATCAATGAGCAGACACCCCATCAGGAACTGACCGAAGGTTTGATGATGTTTGCCGGTGGAACTTCCAAATATTTTAAGACCGGAGAGTGGAGAACCAATACACCGGTTTTTCATGCTGACTTGTGCAAGCAGTGTCTGCTTTGCGCACCGGTGTGTCCGGATTCCAGTATTCCGGTGAAAGAGAGCAAACGCCTCGACTTTGATTATGACCACTGCAAAGGCTGTGGAATCTGTGCAAAGGTTTGTCCTTTTGGCGCAATTGAGATGAAGGAGGGCAGATAATCATGGCAAGAAAAGATCGTATGTCAGGAAATGAGGCAGTGTCCTATGCAATCCGTCAGATTAATCCGGATGTAATGCCTGCATTCCCAATCACACCATCCACAGAAATCCCGCAGATGGTATCAACTTACATCGCAAATGGCGAGATGGATACAGAATTTATCCCGGTGGAGAGCGAGCACTCCTCCATGAGTGCAACAATCGGAGCCCAAGCAGCAGGCGCCAGAAGCTTGACAGCTACCTCTTCCGCAGGTCTGGCACTGATGTGGGAAGAATTACTGTTGGCAGCTTCCAACCGTATGCCGTTGGCGCTGGCCCTGGTAAACCGAACCTTATCCGGCCCAATCAACATCAACTGCGATCATTCCGACGGTATGGGCGCGCGAGATACCGGCTGGATTCAGATTTATTCTGAGAATAATCAGGAAGCTTATGACAATTTTGTTCAGGCCTACCCGATTGCAGAGCACGCTGATGTTCATCTGCCAATTATGATTTGTCAGGATGGTTTTATTACCAGCCATGCAGTAGAAAATATTGAACTGCTTGAGGACGATGTGGTAAAAGATTTTGTCGGCGAGTATGAGCCCGAGGAGTATTTGTTAAATCCGGGCAAGCCGATTGCCGTAGGTCCTTATTCCGTGACCAACTACGCAATGGAAGCCAAGAAAAATCAGGAAATCGCCCTGGAAAATGCCAAAGAGGTCATTTTAGAGGTTGCAAAGAAATTTGAAAAAATTTCCGGCAGAAGCTACGGGCTGTTTGAAGAATATAAGACAGAAGATGCAGACTATATTATGCTGATCATCGGTTCCGCAGCGGGTACTGCAAAACAGACAGTGGATGATTTGCGCGAGCAGGGCAAAAAAGTCGGTGTCATCAAACTTCGTGTGTTCCGTCCATTCCCGGCAAAGGAACTGGCAGAGGCATTGAAAAACTGTAAGGCAGTTGCCATTATGGATCGCTGTGAGAGCTATAACGGCAATGGCGGCCCGCTGGGCAGCGAAGTGACAGCAGGACTTTTCCGTAATAAAGTCATGATCGAGGCAGTGAATTACATTTATGGACTGGCCGGCCGTGATTTTACCGTGGAGGATGCGTATGAGATCTTCGCAGATTTAGAAGACATGGTAGTAAACGGAAAAGAAGTAGAGCAGTATCAATATATCAGACTACGTAAATAAGGGCGTTCCAAGGCGAATAAAAATTTTGTGTAACTGCTCAGAATAGGGTTAAGCATTTGCTGCAAGAACAGTTGCAGGAACTGTCATAAAATTTGCCTGTGGAATATGGAGGATAAAATGGCTAATTACAGTTTAAAGGAAATGATGAATAAACCGGAGCGTCTTGCACCCGGACACCGTATGTGTGCCGGCTGCGGTGCTACCATCGGAGTTCGCGCGGTGCTGCGTGCGCTGCACGAGGGGGACCAGGCGGTCATCGGAAATGCCACCGGATGTATGGAAGTATCTTCTTTCATGTACCCCTATACGGCATGGGAGGACAGCTACATCCACAATGCCTTTGAAAATGCAGGGGCAACCCTAAGCGGTGTGGAAACCGCATACCGGGCATTAAAGAAACGCGGAAAACTTCCGGAGAATGTAAATTATAAATTTATCACATTTGGCGGAGACGGCGGAACCTATGACATCGGTTTCCAGTCCTTATCCGGAGCAATGGAGCGCGGTCATGATATGGTGTATGTCTGCTACGATAACGGTGCTTACATGAATACCGGTATCCAGCGTTCTTCCGCAACACCAATGTATGCAGATACCACAACAACACCGGTAGGCAAGCAGTCCAACGGAAAAATGCAGAATCGTAAGGATCTGGCCAGCATTATCGCAGATCATGATGTTCCATATGTGGCGCAGACCACATTTACCAATGACTTTAAAGATTTGCATACCAAGGCAGAAAAAGCGATTTATACCGAAGGCGCATGTTTCTTAAACATCATGACACCATGTCCAAGGGGCTGGCGTTATGAGACTTCTGAGATTATGAAAATTTGTAAGCTGGCAGTGGAGACCTGCTACTGGCCGCTGTATGAGGTGGATCACGGAAAATGGACACTTTCCTATGAGCCGAAGAAGAAACTTCCGATTGAAGATTTCCTGAAGGAGCAGGGCAGATTTAAGCATCTCTTCAAACCTGGCAATGAGGATTTGATTGCCCAGTTCCAGGCAGAAGTAGACCGCAGATGGGAAGATTTGCAGTTCAAGTGTTCACGCAGCTAAAGACAGAGAGCAAACAATGACATTACTTACATATCAAGTATTTAAAACCGTTGCAGATATTGGGAGTTTTCATAAGGCGGCAGATATCCTGGGGTTGACGCCGTCGGCGATCAGCCATACGATTTCAGCCATGGAGAACGAGCTTGGATTTTCCGTGCTGACCCGCAGCAAGTCCGGTGTTACGCTGACGAACTACGGGGAGCATTTGCTTCCCTATGTAAATGCAGTCCTGAACAGCGATGAGAGCCTGCAGCAGGCCATCGCAGAATTTAATGGATTGAAGCAGGGAAAAGTAAAAATTGGCGTATTTTCCAGTGTCTGTACCAACTGGCTGCCGGATATTCTAAATTCCTTTGTAAAGCTGTATCCTGAGATTAAGATTGAGGTATTCCAGGGAACCTACGATGACGTGAGCTACTGGCTGAAAAATGGTGTGGTGGATTTGGGCTTTCTGTCAGTGTCCAGTGCGAAAGACATACCCATTGAGCCGCTTTACCGGGATCCACTCTTGTGTGTATTGCCCAAGGGCATGAAAAAGAGCGGTTCCAGCGAATACATGGAAATTGAGGAGATGCGGAATCATCAATTTGTAACCCAGCGAGAGTGTACGGATGCGGATATCCAGAATTTCCTGAAGGAGAACTCCTTAAACATCCAGTCCAGCTATCACGTGGTGGACGACCTTTCCACAATTGCTCTGGTGGCCAGCGGATTTGGAATCTGTCTGATGCCGGAGCTTGTCATGCGTGACATTCCCTATGATGTGGACTGCTATCATGTCCGGCCGGATGCCTGCCGGATTATCGGTATTGCAACGCTGAATCCGGAGTTCATGGCACCGGCGGTACGGACGATGTATAACCATATATTGAAGAAGTATAAAAGAGTCTGACGGAATCTGAGGTAACAGTGAAGGTATCTGAACTGTTACAATCTGAGCAGATGCTTAGCGGATATTTTGAATCATTTCGTTGACTTCTGCTTATCAGTATGTTACGCTACAGTAAGTGTTTTTCATATGGATTTGATTTCGCATATACATGTAAGTCAGTATTCTAGTGACTTACATGTATATGCATTTTTTATTTGTCAAAAATGCAGAAAATAATAAAGGAGGTATCTTTCATGAACAAAGGTACAGTAAAATGGTTTAACGCAGAAAAAGGATTTGGGTTTATTACAGCAGAAAATGGTTCCGATGTATTTGTACATTTTTCCGCCCTGGCAATGGATGGTTTTAAATCTTTGGAGGATGGTCAAGCCGTCACTTTTGATATGGAAAAAGGTAATCGTGGTCCTCAGGCCGTGAATGTCCATATCGCATAGTTTTCTAATTGCATTAACCTTTAAACCGGCAGGGAATATTTCCTTGCCGATTTTTGTTTTGAAAGAGAAAAGCACATTATTATCGGTATAAATTTTAGAAAAATAAAACCTCGGGAAATATTGATTTCTCGAGGTTTTCTAGTAGCGGAAGGGAGATTTGAACTCTCGACACCACGGGTATGAACCGTGTGCTCTAGCCAACTGAGCTATTCCGCCATATCTATATTTTGTTAACGATGGGACCTATAGGGCTCGAACCTATGACCCTCTGCTTGTAAGGCAGATGCTCTCCCAGCTGAGCTAAGATCCCATGTGTTTCAGCCGCTATCGCAACCGACTTGATTAGTATACTATCCACATTGCAAAATGTCAACACTTTTTTTGAAATTTTTTTCGCCAAAATTTTCAAAACTTTTCAAAAAATTTTCAGATTATTCTTATCAGTAAGATTGGTTCTAAATTTGATTTGAAATAGTTGGATTTGAAATAACAGTGAAAGAAAGGAGGAGCCAGCGAGGAAAAATCCAAGCTGGCTATGAAATGAAAAACAAAAAAATCTATGTGAAAAAGGTATTTGTCCTTTGATGATTATACTATAAAACTACGTTGTGAAGAAAGTATGGAGAAAATCTAAAAAAATTGTAAATGGAGTATGAAACTTTATGTCATAATTTCATAGGAGCCGCTGAAGCGGCTCCCATTATATGAAATATTAATAGCGTCTGTCGTCACGTCTATCGTCACGGCGCTCAAATCTATCGTCACGGCGCTCGAATCTGTCATCGCGACGTTCAAATCTGTCGTCACGGCGTTCACGTCTGTCATCGCGACGTTCAAATCTGTCATCGCGACGTTCAAATCTGTCGTCGCGACGCTCAAATCTGTCGTCACGGCGTTCACGTCTGTCATCGCGGTGATCACGATCGCAGTTGCATGGCGGACAATCACGTCTGCGCCAATCGTTCTGGGAGACTTGATTTGGATGATCGGGCATAGAATCCTCCTTGTTTTCCTACTATTTCTTTAGAATATGACGGAAAAAGGAGAAATGTGACAGAGAGATCCTAAGCTCCCCCTGGTCCATCTTTTCTGGGACGTGAAGATTCCGGCAGCGGCTCCACATCATATTTCGAATTACGATTGGTAGTTGTGGTCTTATCCTGCGGCAGATCTACATCAGGAATATTCCCGTCATCGTAGAGGTCTTTTGTAGATTTTTCTTTGTCAGACATATTTTTATACCATCCTTTCGAAAATAGTGTGTGTAAATCAGGGCAAAATATGCTAAAATAAAAAAAGTATCATACAAGTAAACGTGTTGCCCTAATGAAAGAATTATCACAAAGTATTTTCAAAAGCTATCGGGACAGCATATGGAAAGGGTAACTGTGAAGGCACGGAGCGGTTACAAGAAAGGAAAAATAACATGCGAGTAGGAATGGGCTATGATGTTCATAGATTGATAGAAGGACGGGATTTGATAATAGGCGGAGTAAATATACCGCACACATTGGGGCTGTTGGGCCATTCGGATGCGGATGTGTTGCTGCATGCAATCATGGATGCGCTGCTTGGGGCAGCCGGATTAGGCGATATCGGAAAGCATTTTCCGGATACGGATCCGCAGTACAAGGGAATTTCCAGTATAAAATTGCTGGAGCACGTGGCGAAGCTGATTGAGGAAAAAGGCTATGTGGTGGAAAACATTGATGCCACGATTATTGCCCAGAAGCCGAAAATGCGTCCACATATTTCACAGATGGAGGAAAATATTGCCAGGGCGCTGGGAATCAGCACAGATCAGATCAATGTCAAGGCTACCACAGAGGAAGGTCTTGGATTTACCGGGACGGAAGCAGGAATTTCCTCCCAAGCGATTTGTGCATTGACGACCATCTATGAGAGCAGCGTGATGGTGGCGGATTCAGAGGTCAGACCCTGCGACAGATGCCAGGGATGCAGCCGCCAGTAGCGAAATTAGAAGCGAAGCGGTCAATCATCTTTGGGTTTATCCTGCCTGGCGGTAGGGTTTGAGTTGTAAAATATGGTTCAAGGTATTATAAGTTGCATATACAAATATATGTGTCAATAAAGAAAAAACAAAGGAGAATTTTATGGCTAAAAATGTACTGATTATTTCGACCAGCCCCCGTAAAGGCGGCAATTCCGATACGCTTTGTGACCGATTTATGGAGGGGGCAAAAGAAAGCGGCCATGCGGTTGAAAAAATATTTCTGAAAGAGAAAAAGATTGGATATTGCACCGGCTGTGGTTATTGTTTCGATGCTCAGGAATGCAGTCAAAAGGATGACATGGCAGAAATTATGGATAAGATGCTTGCCGCGGATGTAATCGTTTTAGCTACCCCGGTGTATTTCTACTCTGTATGTGGACAGATGAAAACGCTGATTGACCGCACTACCCCGAAATATACCGAGATGAAAAAGAAAGAATTCTATTTCATTATGACTGCAGCAGATGACAACAAGGCCAGTCTGAACCGGACTTTGGAAACTTTCCGTGGATTTACAGAGGATTGTCTGGATGGCGCAAAGGAAGCCGGAATCATCTATGGAACCGGTGCATGGAAGATGGGAGAAATTCAGAATACACCTGCATATACGCAAGCCTACCAGATGGGCAGGCAAGTCTGAGAGAATGTAAGAAACAGGAAGCGCATTGGCCTTAGGCAATGGGGAGTTTATCGGCGGTATTTGCTCATCTGATTCGAAGTACCGGACAGATTTCTAACTTTTTCCTCAATGGCATGATTGCCGATTGTTGCTTACTGCTTTGCTTCTCATCGGATTTCCAGAAGTATCGCTGTGGCAATCTATCCGCTGCTGTTTGTTATCATTGCCGTATTTCAGGCAGTTGGGCAGAGCACGAAACCGTTCCTGTTGTCCCTGCTGCATAAAGGATCTCTGGACATTGTGTTGTTCTTTGTCATCCGATTGAAGCGGAGTGGGCCCACAATCAAGGCTTGGCAGGGGCGTGCAGCTGTTTCAGGTTCTCGGAAAGAGGAATGTCACTGATGACTTCATCCACATCCGAAAGCTTGCAAAGATTGTACATATAGCTTTTGCCGATTTTATCAGAGGTACATAAAAAAATCTTTTTCCTGGAATGTTCCATCATGACTCTTCTTAAGTCAGATTCCTCAATAGAAGCATCGCTTAAAATACCGTTTTCGGATAGCCCGCGGCAGGAAAAAAAGAACAGGTCAGCGTTGAAATTCCGTACAAAATCCTCCGCACCTTTTCCAACGTACGCAATGGAATTCTCCAGCAGCAGGCCGCCGGTGGAAAAGGATTTAATCTTTAGCTCCGCCAGCTTCAAAGAATTCTTCGGACTGTTGGTGATAATCGTCAGATTGGAAAAATTCGGAAGGTACTTAATCAGTTTCGAAGCCGTAGAGGAAGCATCAATAAATATAATTTTGCCATCGGATATGTGATCGATGGCTTTTTTTGCGATGATTTCTTTGGGCAGCCGGTTCTCATTTTCCCGGAGGGAAAGAGGAATTTCCGAAGTTGACATATCGTTTAAAATGGCGCCGCCAAAGGTCCGTTTGATGCGCTGCTCTTTTTCCAAAAAAGAAAGATCCCGGCGGATGGTGGGCTCACTGACATGGAGCTGTTCTGCCAGAAAATGCACGGAAGCACCGTTCCGTTCCTTGAGTAATTTGATTATATCTTCATGGCGTTCTGTAAAATACATGGTATTTCCCCCCGAAAAATGTGATTGAATATGATTAAATATGAACAAATATTAGCATGAAAGTGATTGTTTGTCAATGTAAGAGCCACTTATTGTCTGCCCGGTTTCTTTTGTGTTAGAATCCTTAAGAAAGCTTTCATATTAAAAATCTATGAGTAGGCGGATGGAAAGAAAACAGCTTGCTCCGCTTTTATGAGATAGGAAAGCGCGTCCTATTACATAAGAGTAAAAGTATTGTGCCTGCGACATAGCGTTCGAGAAGACATGTGGTGTTCTGCGGATGAAAGATACCTTCTGAACATATAGAGGTTTGCAGGTAACAGAAGGATATGGTAAAAAATATGAGAGAAGAATGGATAGAAAAAATACCGGAATCCGGAAAAATGATGGCAGCCAATCTTCATGCGGTAGCGGATTTAAAATATGAAGAAGTAGATATCCCGGAGTGCGGCGAGGATGAGGTATTGGTAAAGATTAAAAAATGTGGCATATGCGGAAGTGATGTGGGCAGGATTCTGGCCCATGGAACCTATCATTTCCCAACGATACCCGGACATGAGTTTGCCGGACAGGTAATCTACGACAAAACCGGCGAGCATACCGGGAAAAGAGTGGCAGTGTTTCCGATATTGCCCTGCTTTGCATGCGATATGTGCGCAGAAGAAAACTACGCAGAGTGCAGAAATTACGATTATTACGGTTCCCGCCGCGACGGTGGCTATGCAGAGTACATTGCGGTAAAAAAATGGAATCTGGTGGAGCTGCCGGACAACGTGTCTTACGAAGAAGGCGCAATGTGCGAGCCGGTTTCCGTAGCTTTGCATGCAATCAAAAAACTGGAAATCAAAGAGGGTGAAACCCTGCTTGTCACAGGAGCAGGTCCCATCGGCCTGATTGCAGGCATGTGGGCAAAAAGCTTCGGGGCAGCAACCGTAAGTTATGTGGATATCGATGCGGATAAAATTACATTTGCGAAATCTTTGGGCTTTGAGGAGTATGATGGCAAAAGCTTTGTGGACGCAGCACTGGAGGGAACCGGAGCGTCTTCCGCAATTGCTGCCGCTATAGGTGCGGTAAATCCCTTTGGAAGAATGGTATTGATGGGAAATCCAGGCAGAGATATCGCACTGAGCGCGAAAGATTATCAGAATATTCTGCGAAAAGAATTAAAGATAAACGGCACCTGGAATTCTGTCTACGCAAGTCATGATAACAACTGGAAGGACAGCCTGCAGGCAATTTCAGAAGGAAAACTGAACGTCAGGCAGCTGATCACCCACAGTCCGTCCATCGCAGAGGCGGAAAAAGCAGTGAAAATGATGCGGGACAGAAGTGAATTTTATTGTAAGGTGGTGATCGACAATGAAAAGTAAGATTTCACCATCTATGATGTGCGCAGACATTATGAATATGAAGCCTGTGCTGGAAACTTTTGAAAAAAACGGAATTGAGTACTTACATATCGATATTATGGATGGACAGTTCGTGCCAAACTTTACACTTGGCACAGACTATTGTAAACTGTTGAAAAAGAATTCTTCGATTCCGCTGGATATCCATCTGATGGTGGAAAATCCGCAAGACAAGATTGACTGGTTTCCAATCGGAGAAGGGGATTATGTATCGGTTCATGTGGAGAGCACCAAACATCTGCAGCGTGTGCTTGCGCTGATAAAAAGTAAGGGCGCGAAACCCATGGTGGCAATCAACCCAGCCACCCCTCTTTCTGCAATAGAGCACGTGTTGGACGATATTGACGGGGTGCTTGTGATGACGGTAAATCCGGGATTTGCAGGGCAGAAGCTGGTACCGGCTACCTTAAAGAAAATTACAAGTCTGCGGGAATATCTGGATGTGAACGGATATAGTCAGGTGGAAATCGAGGTAGACGGAAACGTAAGCTTTGAAAATGCGAAAAAGATGCGGGCGGCGGGAGCTGATATTTTTGTAGCCGGAACATCCAGTGTTTT
>JAGASC010000157.1 GCA_017621905.1 Roseburia sp. | reverse complement strand
CCTCGATATAGATTCTTTGAGGTACCACGCTGCTATTTCTGCTACTTTTTTTGATTAATCGGGCCAATGCCTTCTCTTCTCGCATTGTGTTGCTGGTTCTGGTTTTCCGGCTTACTTTTTTCCGTAACACTATTAAACTTGTTGCTGCTTTGCTGTTCATTCATGCTTTCCTGCTTTTTGCTGTTCGGTTCCTTTTCGCTCATCCTCTCCCTCATTTCTATACCGTATGAATGGCTTAGGTTTTTATCATTTATCTACACCATTATTATGCACCGAATCACACCACATATGCATTCTTTAACGTTCTGATAATCTGTCTTGTTTTATCTGCAGATGATTTCGGGCAGGCAACAAAAATTCCCCACCGGCATCAGTCAATATTACCTATTTTTTTACATTGTTCTTTAAAATCTTTATAATTCTGTATTCATAAATGAGTGTAACCACCACAATCAGCACAACCACCACCAGGCTGTACCCAGAATTCAGCTGGTGTCCCATCACGTCACAAATGGTAGTAAACAGCAAACTTACCACAAAAATCAACTTTGCCAGACCAACCATATGTACCGTGAGTCTGCGCACTTTGCCGCTGCAGACTTCCCTGGTCAGACCGTTCACCCGCTCCGGATATATCTGCAGCAGAGTAAGTCCCGCAAAAAACAGAATCAGCATCGCCACATTCATCATAATCTGAATCCCGGATACCCCATAGACCGCACCATAATAAATCTGCAATCCTACATATATCAATGCACATACGATTCCCACTGCCTCCATCAGCAGTTCTGCTATTGTCATATCCTCTTTCTTCATAGAATATCACTCCATTCTCTTGTTGTATCATGTGCAAAACCTGCACATGATCAGAATTCGCCGCTCGTCAATCATGCAAGCATGTTGACTCACTTGCGCTCATTATTATCTGTAACAGTTCAGATACCTTCACTGTTACTATTATCTTACTGTCAGATACGGCTCTGTCGCCTCGCCCCAGGCTGCTATCAGCCTGTCCAAATTCCAGGCTGCGTTTGCAGGACTGGTGGACGGAAGCTTGTGCACCGGCGGCTGCCCCTCTTTCCTGCAATATTTCCGGAAAAGCTGGTAGGCCTTGTCCCCATTTGCAAAAATGCATCGAATGTCCGCCTGCTGTAAAATTTCGTCCATGTCGTTTGCCACCACATTTTTGATGGAGCTGTCCGAGGAACCGATGATATCGCAGGAGGCAATCACGTCCCACACTGCCATGTGGTGTCCTAACAAAAATTTTTTCTTTTCCTCTATCGTGCCTGGAGCCTGCTCGTCGAATATTCCGGCAGCCACCTTCCAGAAACGGTTCTGCGGATGCCCGTAATAAAACTGATTCTCCCTGGATTTCACCGATGGCAGCGAGCCAAGGATTAAAATTTCTGATTTATCGTCAAAGATCGGTTCAAATGTGTGAACCACGTGCGTAAATTCCATTTTTTCTTTCACCCCAAGTTTCGTCTATGTTATATTAGAATACTATATTTTCTCCGGTTGCGGAAGATGATTTTTTCAAATTTAT
>JAGASC010000009.1 GCA_017621905.1 Roseburia sp. | reverse complement strand
CTTTTTCCTCTAAGATTCTGCGGATGGCAAGTACATCCTCGGCGCAGCGCACAAAGGAAGCTGCAATGAAATCATAATCATGCTCCACTGCAAAGACGATATCGCTGTAATCTTTTTCACTGATGTAAGGCATGGACAATTCCACGTTGGGAACGTTTACGCCTTTTTTATTGGACACAGTACCGCCATTTAATACACGGCACACGATATCCATTGGTTTCTTTCCATCTTTTCCGGCTTTTTTCCCCGGCACCGGACGGATTTCGGACACTTCCATGCCAATCAGACCATCATCGATGAGAATACGATTCCCCGGTTTTACGTCATAAGGCAGGTTTTTGTAGGTAATGGAGACTCTGGCAGCATCTCCTGCGATTTCTTCTGTCGTAAGGATAAAGGTCTGTCCGTCCTTTAATTCTGCCTTGCCCTCTGCAAAATCCATCAGACGGATTTCCGGTCCCTTGGTGTCCAACAGGGTTGCCACCGGACGGTTCGCTTCCTCCCTCAGTGCACGGAGCATTTCAAGACGTACCAGCTGTTCCTCATGGGTTCCATGGGAAAAGTTAAAGCGCGCAACATCCATGCCCTCCTCAATCAGTCTTCTCATTACCTCTTCACTATCCGTTGCCGGGCCTAACGTACATACAATTTTCGTTTTTCTGAACATCCTTTTACTTCCTTCTTCTTTTTCTTTCTTGTAACCATTTCATGTTTTCACGCTATGTGCAAAAATCATTTGCGTTCACATTCATCAACCGCTTATGTTGATTTGCAGAAGCCCTGGAGACACACATAATAATTCTAGTAACTGTTCAGTACCTTCACAGTTACGACCGCAAGCCCATTAAAATCGCTTCGCGATAGGGGCTTGCTCCTGCATGTTCTACGTTTTCTCACGCTCCATGCAGTAAATGCATGGAGCTGACCTGAACAGTTACTAATTCTACTAATTTATATAACACATTTGCACGCATTTTATTCATGTAAACAGCAGATTTATTTTTCTTTATCTTACCTTTTACTTTATTTTGTAATCATGGTGCCTGTACCGCCGCTTACATGGGTTCCATCCTTGCGCAGCTTCGTGATCAGGACGGAACGGATTGCAGAATCCCCGATAAAATCGATGGCTGCCTGGATTTTGGGCAGCATATCATTTTCGCCAAATTGTCCCTGGGCTATATATTCCTTTGCCTCAGCTACCGTCATGGAGCTCAGTGGTCTCTCATTTTCCGTACCATAATCCAGGCACACATTTTCTACACTGGTCAAAATAACCAGCCGGTCTGCATCCAGAAGCTCCGCCAGTCTGCCTGCTGCCAGGTCTTTCTCTATGACTGCACCGGCTCCCTTTAAGTGATGATCCTGGGAGAGCACCGGAATTCCGCCGCCGCCGCAGGCTACCACGATCTGGTCTGCGTCGATCAGGGCCCGAATCGCATCGATTTCCACTATGTCCATGGGCTTTGGTGCTGCCACGATACGACGATACCCCTCTGCCACCTTTGTCACATGATTTCCTTTTTTCTCCTCTGCTTCAGCCTCCTCCTCGGTCATAACACGGCCGATGATCTTGCTGGGTTTATAAAATGCTTCGTCATAGGGGTCTACCACCACCTGTGTCAAAATCGTAGATACTGTTTTATAAATTCCTCTGCCAAAAAGTTCATCACGAATTGCGTTCTGCAGATCGTATCCGATATAGCCCTGGCTCATCGCTGAGCAGACAGACATCGGTGTAGCTGTATATTCCGGATATAATTTGCAAAATTCATTCATGGCTGTGTGGATCATTCCCACCTGCGGTCCGTTGCTGTGGGTAATTACCACCTGGTAATCCTCGCGGATAAAATCTGCCACCGCTTTGGCTGTGTGCTTTGTGGCTTCCTTCTGCTCCGGTAATGTGGTGCCCAGAGCGTCGTGCCCCAGCGCAATAACAATTTTCTTTTTCTTCATGTTTTTACCTCCGATGCTAGTGTTTTTCTATTGATTTGATATCTTCATGCTGTATGGTGTTTTCTGCTATATGACCAAAAAATGGAATTTTAAAAAAAGTCATTTCCATTTTATCATTTACCTCTGGCAGGTGCAATGTTAAATTACAGTTTCTTTCTTCTTCCTTAACAGTTTCATAACAGTTTCTATTGTCACGAATTAAAATTTGGGGACGTTACATTTTCTAAAAAATGCTACGTCCCCAAATTTGAAAATCTTTCTTACAGGCTCTTGCTGTTTTTCATTTTGCTGACAAGATTCTCTACAACATTTCTTCCGGTACTTTCTCTGTCCTATCCTCAGTTATTTCCTCAGGGAGTACCAAAGAATCAATTAGTTCCCAGATTTCATCTCTGCCCTGCTTGGTTTCCGCGGAAAAAGGAATAATCACAGTTCCCGGCTCCACGCCAAGGGCTAACCGGATGGCCTTTACCTGCTTTTGAATCTGACTGCGCTTGATCTTGTCCAGCTTCGTTGCAATGATAATGGGAGCAAAGCCCTGGTAAACCATCCACTCGTACATCATCCGGTCATTGGCTGACGGATCGTGGCGGATGTCAATCAACAGGAATACTGCCTTCAGCTTCTTGGAGGTGTGGAGATAGTTTTCAATCATTTTTCCCCACTTTGCTTTGACTTCCTCAGAGGCTTTGGCATAGCCGTAGCCCGGCAGATCCACAAGATACATGGCGTCATTGATATTATAAAAATTGATGGTCTGGGTCTTTCCCGGCTGTGCCGATGTGCGGGCCAGGGATTTTCGGTTCATCAGCGCATTGATCAGGGATGATTTGCCCACGTTGGATTTTCCGGCAAAAGCCACCTCGTTATATGCATTGTCCGGTATTTTGCTTGTGATACCACAGACCGTCTCTAAGCTTACATTTTTGATTACCATGTTCGTTTCCTTTCTATTCTTCCCGGCCGACTGCTGTCTGAACATGAACGGCGATTTATCTTTTCACAAAAGCCACGTCCAGGACTTGCTGTAAATTCTCCACAAATACAATCTCCATGCCCTTTGTAATCTCGCCGGAAATCTCATCGATATCCTTCTCATTCTTTTTCGGCACACAGACTGTCTTTATCCCGGCATTTTTTGCTGCCAGCAGTTTTTCCTTCAAGCCACCGATGGGAAGTACACGGCCCCGCAGTGTGATCTCGCCGGTCATAGCCACATCCGCCCGTACAGGCGTTTCCGTAATTGCAGAAAGCATGGCAGTTGCCATGGTAATTCCGGCGGAAGGTCCGTCTTTGGGGACTGCCCCCTCCGGGATATGGATATGAATGTCATGTTCCTTGAAAAATTCCTTTGGAATCTGATATTCTTCACTGACGGAACGAATATAGCTGATTCCCGCCTGGGCAGATTCTTTCATGACATCGCCCAGCTGACCGGTCAGCTGGAATTCTCCTTTGCCCGGCATGATGTTTACTTCAATCTCTAAAGTATCGCCGCCCACGCTGGTCCAGGCCAGGCCGCGGACAATACCGATTTCATCCGTTTCATTCTTTTTATCGAAGCTGTATTTCTCTCTGCCCAGATATTTTTCCAGGTTTTGGCCTGTTACCCTGACAGACTCTTTTCCATCTTCGTAAATTTCCCTTGCGACTTTTCTTGCGATTTCACCCAGTTTCCGTTCCATGTTGCGGACGCCGGCTTCTCTGGTGTAGGCGCCTGCAATTTTCTGCAATGCTCCGTCACTGACTGTCAGCTGTCCCGGTTTTAAGCCATTGCGCTCCATCTGCTTTGCAAGCAGATGCTCTCTGGCGATGTGCACCTTTTCATTTTCCGTATAGCTGGTAACCTCGATGAGCTCCATACGGTCTAAAAGCGGCCGCGGGATGTCCTGCACCGAGTTCGCTGTTGCGATGAACAGCACCTCCGATAAGTCCACAGGGATTTCTACATAATGGTCCCGGAACTTGTTATTTTGCTCGGAATCCAGTACTTCTAACAGTGCGGAAGCGGTGTCTCCCTTGTAGTCGCTGCTCATTTTGTCGATTTCATCCAGCAGCATCAGCGGATTTTTCACACCGGCGCTCTTTAGTCCATTTACGATGCGGCCCGGCATAGCGCCCACATAAGTTCTTCTGTGACCGCGAATTTCCGCCTCATCCCGGACACCGCCCAGACTGATGCGCACGTATTTTTTGTCCAGGGCACGGGCTACCGAACGAGCTATGCTGGTCTTTCCGGTTCCGGGCGGTCCCACCAGACAGATGATGGGGCTTTCGCCCTTTTCGGTGAGATTCCGTACTGCCAGAAATTCCAGCATACGTTCCTTCACCTTTTCCAGACCATAGTGGTCCTCATTTAAGATGCGCTCTGCGTTTTTGATATCTTTGTTATCCTTGGACGCATTGTTCCAGGGAAGCTCCAGCAAGGTTTCAATATAACCACGGGTCACGGTGCTCTCAGAGGAATTCATGCCCATATTCTTAAAGCGGTCAATTTCTTTTTTGATTTTGTCCTTGACCTCTTTGTCTGCTTTCAGATTGTTCAGCGCCTGACGGAAAGTATCTACATCCGATTCCGTGTTGTCCTCTCCCAGCTCCTGGCGAATCAGCTTCATCTGCTCCCGCAGAATGTATTCTTTCTGGTTGCGGTCCACCCGCTCCTTTACTTTTGCCTGAAATTCATTTTTGATGGCAGTCACTTCGATTTCCCGGAGCAACAGCGCCAAAAGTACCTCATAACGTTCCGTCAGAGAGATTGCCTCCAGTACTTTCTGTTTGTCCTCATAAGCAACCGGAAGGTTGTTGGCCACCAGGTCTAACAGCTTTTCCAGATCGCTCACTTCGTTGATCTGGCGCAGGGTTTCTTTTCCTGCTCTTGGATTTACGGTCTGGTATTTTCCGTAGGTTTCCTGAATGCTGCGGACCATGGCTGTCTTTGCTTCTTCCATGAGTCCTTCATCCACTTCCCCGTCAAACCGGATGACCTCTGCCACCAGATACTTCGTCCCGTCCAAAAGTGAGGACAATTCCGCCCGCTCCAGACCTTCCACCAGAATACGGACGATGTTATTCTGCATTTTTATTACCTGTTTGACTTCCGCAATGACACCGATTTTGTATAAATCTGCGATCAATGGTTCTTCCTGGTCCACATTTTTCTGCGTCACAAGGAAAATCCGCTGGTCGTGCATCATACAGTTTTCGATGGCCTTGATGGATTTATCCCGGCTCACATCGAAATGTGCAATCATGCCCGGTAAAATCACCACGCCACGAAGTGCCACTGCAGGCATCGCTAAAATTATCGTATCCAATTTAACCTCTACTTCTAATCTAACTCACTTCTAACTTAAATTTTGAAATTTGGGGACGTTACATTTTTCAGAAAATCATACGTCCCTAAATTTCAAAACTACATTCCTTTGATATTTTAAAATTTGGGGACGCTACATTTTCTAGAAAATCATACGTCCCTAAATTCTGACTTCTAACTTATCATCTTTAATTCCTGCTTTTCAATCGCCAATGCGTCCTCTACCATATCCTTCGTGATACGGCAGTTTGTGATGGATTCATCTGACGGAATGTGGTACATCAGATCCAGCGTTACCGCCTCCATGATGGCACGTAAGCCTCTGGCTCCGGTTTTTCTCTCCAATGCTTTATCCGCAATAGCCTCCAATGCATCTTTGTCGAAATTCAGTTCCACACCGTCCAGTTCAAACAGCTTCATATACTGTTTGGTCAGGGCATTTTTCGGCTCCCGTAAAATACGGATCAGTGCCTTTCTGTCCAGTACGTCTAAAGATACCGTCACCGGCACACGGCCGATGAATTCCGGGATCAGACCGAATTTCACAAAATCCTGGGGCAGAGCGTGCTTTAACACTTCACCGATGTTATACTCATTTTTTCCTTTGATATCCGCATTAAAGCCGATGGCCTTCTGGTCCATACGGGTCTCGATGATTTTTTCCAGACCGTCGAAGGCTCCGCCGCAGATAAACAGGATGTTGGTGGTATCAATCTGAATCAGCTCCTGCTGAGGATGCTTTCTTCCACCCTGAGGCGGAACAGAAGCGATGGTTCCCTCCAAAATTTTCAGCAGTGCCTGCTGCACGCCCTCACCGGAAACGTCTCTGGTGATGGAAACATTCTCGGATTTCTTGGAGATTTTGTCGATTTCATCGATATAAATGATACCGTGCTGGGCACGCTCGATATTGTAATCCGCCGCCTGAATAATCTTTAAGAGAATGTTCTCCACGTCCTCGCCCACATAGCCGGCCTCTGTCAGTGTGGTGGCGTCTGCAATTGCAAAGGGCACGTTCAACACTCTTGCCAAAGTCTGCGCCAACAATGTTTTTCCGGAACCGGTGGGACCAAGCATGAGGATGTTGCTCTTTTGCAGCTCCACACCCAGATCTCCGCCGGCCAGAATTCTTTTGTAATGATTGTAAACCGCAACGGACAGCACTTTTTTTGCCTGATCCTGCCCGATCACATATTCATCCAGGAAAGCCTTCAGTTCCTCCGGCTTTAACAGATTGATCTGCTCTTCGTCCTCGATTTCGCCGAATTCCTCTTTTTCCAGCTCCTCCTCGATAATCTCAGCACAGATATCCACGCAGGAATCGCAGATATATGCCCCGTTTGGGCCTGCGATCAGCCTGTGTACCTGATCCTGAGTCTTACCGCAAAAGGAACAGCGGAATTTATCTTCATTTCTTCCTGCCATTATCGTTGTTCTCCATGTTCTAATATTGTTTTTTAACTGTTCAGTACCTTCACAGTTACGACCGCAAGCCCATGAAAATCGCTCCGCGATGGGGGCTTGCTCCTGCATGTGCTGCGTTATCATACCGCCGACACACCTGTCGGCATGCTATGCAGTAAATGCATAGCCCTGTCTTGAACAGTTACACTGTTTTTTCTACTCTGCTGCTTTTCTCACGATAACATCATCAATCAGGCCGTAAGCTTTTGCTTCTTCTGCAGTCATGTAGTAATCCCGCTCAGTGTCTGCTGCTACGACTTCGTAAGGTTTTCCGGTGTTTGCAGCCAGAATCTCATTTAATCTCTTCTTGGTCTTTAAGATGTTCTCCGCTGCAATCTGAATCTCAGTTGCCTGGCCCTTTGCTCCGCCGGAAGGCTGATGAATCATAATTTCTGCATTTGGCAGGGCGAAACGCTTGCCTTTTGCTCCGCCTGCCAGCAAAAATGCTCCCATGCTGGCTGCAAGGCCGATGCAGATGGTGGAAACATCACATTTGATGTACTGCATGGTGTCGTATATTGCCATGCCTGCGGTCACCATTCCGCCCGGAGAATTGATGTATAACTGGATGTCTTTTCCCGGATCCTCGGACTCTAAGAAAAGAAGCTGTGCCACAACAAGGCTGGCCGTGGTCTCGTTTACTTCCTCTCCCAGGAAAATAATTCTATCCTTTAACAAACGGGAATAAATATCGTAATTGCGTTCTCCTCTGCTGGTCTGTTCAATGACATATGGTACTAAACTCATATTGAAATCCTCCTATTTATTTACACTTTTTTAATATATTTCCAAAAGCTTAAACAGACCGGCCCTCACGAGCCAGTCTGTCCTCATTGCCTACTTCTATCACAAAGCTTCTTCGTAACTGCTCAGTGTCTTCACGGTTACGTTTATTCTTATTCTTCTTCTGCCTCTGCTTCTGTATCTTCGGCTTCTTTATCTTTTTTGGTCTTAGCTTTTGCTTTTTCCTTTACGTTTTCCATAATCAGATCCACTGCCTTGGTCACAGCGAGATCTCTCTTGATGGACTCTTTCTCGGAATCGCCCATGTACTCTTTGAGCTTGTCAGCTTCCATGCCATAGTTTGCAGCCATCTTCTCAACTTCAGCATCGATTTCCTCATCGGTTACTTCGATGTTCTCGTCTTTTACGATCTGCTCTAATACCAGGCTGCTCTTGATGCGTGTCTCAGCTTCCGGACGAACCTGCTCTTTTAAGCCATCTACGGTCACACCGGAGAACTGCATATACTGCTCCATGGTAAGTCCGCTCTGTGCCAGTCTCTGTGCGAATTCATTGATCATGTTCTCGCACTGGGTATCGATCATAGCTTCCGGAATCTCCATCTCAGACTTGTCGATGATCTTCTGGATTGCCTCGTCTTCTTTGGTGCGCTTTGCAGCGTTCTCTTTCTCAGTCTCAAGGTTCTTTCTTACGTCCTCTTTGTACTCAGCCAGAGTATCGAACTCGGAAACGTCCTGTGCAAACTCATCGTTTAACTCAGGAAGCTCTTTTGCCTTGATCTCGTGAATCTTTACTTTAAATAATGCAGGCTTGCCAGCCAGCTCTGCTGCATGGTACTCCTCCGGGAAAGTAACGTTTACATCTACGTCGTCCCCTGCATTGTGTCCTACCAGCTGATCCTCGAAAGTATCGATGAAAGAGTGGGAACCGATCTCTAAGGAGTGGTTCTCTGCCTTGCCGCCCTCGAATGGAACACCGTCTACAGATCCCTCGTAATCGATGACTGCTGTATCGCCAACCTGAATTGGTCTGTCGGTTACAGTTATGGTTCTGGAGTTTTTCTGTACTTCTTTTCTAATGCTTCCTCAACTTCCTCATCGGTAACAGTGGTATCAACCTTGGTTACCTGTACGCCTAAGTACTTGCCAAGTTTTACTTCCGGTCTTACTGCAACTTCTGCGGTGAAGATGAAAGATTTTCCTTTCTCGATCTGTACCACGTCTACAGTAGGTCTGGAAACAATGTCGATTCCGCTCTCTTCTACTGCTGCCGGATAATTATCCTGCATCAGGGTGTTTGCTGCTTCTTCGTAAAATACGGATGGGCCGTACATTTTTTCAATCATGTTTCTCGGCACTTTGCCTTTACGGAATCCCGGAAGGCTGATTTTGCTCTTTTCCTTCATGTATGCCGCCTGAAGAGCTTTTTCTACTTCCTCCGCCGGAACTTCGATGGTAAGTTTTGCCATATTTTTTTCTAACTTTTCTACCTGTACACTCATTCTAACTATTTTCCTCCTTCATTTATATGAAATATCGATGTACATTTTTCGAATTTTATCACAGTCATTTTAGGATTATAACATAATGAGCGGGAAAATACTAGCCTTTTTTTCGCGCAATTTCCCTGTTTTT
>JAGASC010000156.1 GCA_017621905.1 Roseburia sp. | reverse complement strand
TTCTAGAATGCCTGAAAAACCTTAAGCCATTCTCGCTTAATAAGCTCATGTCCGGTAACGCATGATGCCATTGATGGTTCCGGGGGCGGAATCGGCACCGTACCAGCCCAGAGAATGCATATGGATAGGCATTTTGTAATTTTTCTTAATGAAATGCTTCTTAGATGCCTGGGCAGGAAGCTCTTCAGCTTCTCTATTTTTAAATGGTTCATAATACGCCAACAGGTTCTTACTATATTTTCCCAGAAAGCCAGGCATCTTGTTGTTTCCGCGCTATTCGTCTCGGTGAATAACCGCAGATTACCTTTTTAATGCAGGTATCATGATAAGGACGTATCTTTGACTTTTATCCTCTCCAATTCGGATTAAAATGACTAATATCACTTCCATCCAATTCCAACACTCTATGGTATTTGCTCAATGTAATAGTGTTATTCCGTTCATTTCCTATATGAGAAACCACATACCATTGCGGCAAATCCCACACCAGGTGGTTTGTATTCCAGCTTAAAAACTTTTTTGCTCCAGCCTTTTTCATCCTATCAACAATCGCATCATATTCCATATAACCAACGCTATGTACCCAGGGCAGAACATGATATATCTCTACTCCATATGTCTCTGACAGCTTTTGGTATTCCGGTATATGCCTGCATACCATTTCGACATTAGTACCCCATCTACGCATGATAACAGGTCTGTTCATAAGCTGTTTCTCATATTTCTCCATGTCGATCACCTGCGGATTTGCATCACTCATACATCCGCTTAAGTCCTCGTAGGTCTCCATATCTGCCTGAGAAACGCTATCAACAAGTCCGTTCCTGACCCAATATTCCACGTCAAGGCCAAAATTTTTACTGGACCAAAGGCTGTAATCTGTAATGACATTTATTTTTTTTGTATGCTGCGTTTTCTCATCTATTCTATGACGCAGTTTTTGCATAAAGTCATTCATAAAATCACACCATACGCTGTGCAACCGCGAATCACTGGCCGGCAAAACATGCGGATCCACATTCGGATATTTTTCCTGAAACCTTTTTATTACCGGTTCTTCAAATCCGATATGCATTCCCCGGTGATAAAATAAAGAAACACCATCAAAACCGAACTCCAGCATTTTACACAGATTGCTTATTACATATTCCTGCACCTCTTCATACGCATACGAACAAACTGCAACAACGCTGCCATCCCGGTTTCTGCAATAATACTGCGGATTCTCATCCACAAAATTTTTATTCCAGTTTGGCCTGTTATAAGGCACTGTAAAATTTCCTACCTCCATGCGATTTGATGCATAGAACCCGATATTGTTTTCATGAGCAAATTCTACGTATTTCTTTAATATCGCATCTTTCTTTTTATCAAAAGCATAATCTCCTTCCATCCATCTCTTTTCAAAATTCAAAAGAGGAATAGAATCATCGTTTTCCTTTCGATCGTAGTCAAAAGAAATTTCCATCGAGCAAAATCCGCATTCGAATCCTTCAATGCATATAGCTTTATTAAATAATCATCCTCTGTCTCAAAGGTATCTTTCGCATACGAGTCTTCGTCAAAGTGCATTTGTACACAGCGGTTTTTCTCTTTTTTTGCACGATGTCTTTCTATTTCCGCTTCTGTCATTGGAACACATCGAATCCATACTAACCCGGATACAGATGGATCGCAGGAATCCGACTTAGCCATAATTATTTTCTGATTAGTCAAATCCGCACTTTTCCAGTAAATTTCCTCCACATATTCCGTATCACACCATTTACGGGGATTTTCTCTTTGAGCTGCTTCTATCCCCGTGTAACACAAATCATTCGATAGCTTTACATATGTATAATTCCTTTTTCTCATATTTATAAAACACAGATAAATATGATACCATCCCTGTAAATTTAGTTGAAAGGTCACTTTCTCCTGGATAATACTTTCAGCCGCAACAAGCATATGTCCTCCATACATTCCAGTTCTATAGGATATCTTTCTCCATTTGTTCATTTCACATTTATCAGAAATCAATTCCTGATTCTCTGCGATTTGGGTTAAATCCGTAAATATTTGTTCTTCTCTCAATTCCATATACTTTATATCCTCCATCAACGATAGCGAGCTTTCACCCCTTAACAGCAGAACAACTCACTTGCCTCTAAAAACATGACTGCACTACAACACTCCGACAGGTCTCATTCACATCAAGCCCTTCCGCACCTATTTCCCCATGCGCAGGAAGACTGTCATTCTGAATAAAGCGATTATTACGGAACACAAGATTCTCAACATGTCTTGCATAAAGAAAGCGTTTCTCGTGCATTTCAAACTCATTATCCTCTATCGTAATATTTCGGTGATATGGAGTGTCACCGCATACAACATGCGGCACAATCCTGATTGCGGTGCCACCCGCATAGGCTGCATTTCGAAACTTATTGTTCTTAATGATCACATCATTTACCGGCCCGGATTCAAACCAGTCAGTACAGTCTCCTGTAAACACCAGACCTGAACTCATATTATAAAAAATATTATTCGTAACAACCGTTTTCTTCCAGGTAGACAGTAAAAAACCTCTGGGACGATTGTATCCACAGATACAGTTATTTATGTAAAGTTCCGGCATTTTGGTAAAGTTCTCAACTGCAAAACCAGCCCCCATTTCAGGAAGTGTTTCGTAACATTCAAGACGCAAAAAATCCCCCGAAATCAGGTATGAGTTCTTAACGGTAAGCTCCGCCACAGCTGTCATGTCACAACTGTCAATGATTCGGATTTTATCTCCTGTGTCGTAAAGATTTAAGCCCTTCTGCTGATAATGTCCAAAAGTCAGCAATAACGTAGTATCGTTTAGCTTCTTTGCACATTTCATATAGATTCCATGAACATTACCGGCATCATCGAGCATATTCGTAAAGGTGCAGCCTTCATACTTCACCACCCCCGAACAGTTCACAAAATGTGTCGCATCGGCAGATACTGACAAAAATCTGCCCGATCCCTCCCTTGGAACCGCTTTCACATTTTCAAGGGTAATGTTTTCACAAAGCTGGCAGATAACACCCATGGCAGCTGTCTGATGCAGCGTAATATCCTGAAACAAAATATCCTTCGTACGGTTTCCGAATATACCCGGATTCTTACGTTCCAATCCAAGGGTACATACCCACTTATTTCCCACAATATGCGTATGACCAAACTTCCCTTCGAATCGAATCCGATTATCTGCAAGCTGTATCGCCCTAACATAGCGATACATAGAACTTAAGAATGAACCATCACTTTTTTCGGGAAGATATACAAAGTATGGCGGAATGTATGCAGATGGCGACACCGTTTCTTTATCAAATTCCGTGACAAGTACCTTATCCAGCATGATTTCCCATTCGTCCTCCCGACTGAAAAACACAAGCCGTCTTCCTTGCACCCTTAAGTTGAACTCTCTGGTATCGTATTCCAGCTCCACAAAATTTTCTCCGGCAGCAATAATATCAGCCTGAAAAAAATGGGGCTGTGGATAATCGACTTTGAAATTCTTAAGAGTAATCTGTTCACTTCCATCCATCACAAAGGGCAATACTTCTCCATGGAAAAGCAAATCTGCCCCCTCACCATCAATGGTCAGATTCTTCATACCGATAAGAGGAAAAACAATTGACTTCTTCCCATAATCATTGTTTGAAATATAATATTCCTTTTCAAACGCATATTTTTTATAAAAATTTAGCTCTCCGCCGCCCAGCTTTAGTGTGGAACCGGGATTCTTTCTGCAGGTAACAAGCGCCTCCTGCACTGCCAGCGTGGCGTCATCTCCATCAAAAAGATGTCGATAATCATTTATATGAATAATCATAGCAAACCTCTCTTTTCACTGCCTACCTATTTACCAATCACTTATCATCCTTCTTAAAATACACTCCATAATGAGCCTTAATTTCCCGCCCCTTACAAAATTCATTATAATTTTCATCCAATCCTGCCCTGCGCACACGTTCGACTTCCTCCATATTGCCCAAGGGATAATAGATATCGAAATCCTCAAGAAACTTGGGATTCATTCCCTCAATACCTGCTTTCACATCCGGCGCCATGTCATGTGCTTCGATATGGACGCCTTTGGCAAGAATCATATAATCAATGACCTTCATCAGGAAATGCTGTACCGTAGCCGTGTATTCCGGCAGTAATGCTAAATTAGTAGTAAAACGCGGATCTTCCAGCCGATCAAAAAGTGTATATACACCAGTGAACGGATAATATGTAAATGTATAACGCTTATCTACCAAAAACTTACAACTATCGCAAAATTCGCTTAAGTTGACTGAACGCTCCGCCACCTGACCATTTACCATTCCAATCATAGAACGTGACACTCCGAAAGCCTTATTGTCACCGGCAATATCTAAAACTGTGGCTCCGATATCCAGGTTTCCACAAAGGACATCGCTCCGTGAACCTGCAGCAAGCTGGGGATGATTGGATATGATCATTGGTATGAAAAGCGAAGGGCTATAGGGCCAGGGACCTTTCGTCGATATATTGTAGTCGTTTTCCATATCGCCATGGTCTGCGGAAAAAATAATCGTTGTATTTTCATAGATTCCCAGCTCCTTCAACGCCTTTACCACCCGTCCTACCAGATAATCTATGGCTACAATCATTTCACAATAGGCAAGACGCTCCTTCTTCCGCACGGGAAAAACAGAACGAGGATTTTCTAATGCTTCCGAAGGATTTAAAAACGCACGTCGGTACTGTTCTACAGATGGAATGTCATCCCGCTCCAGTATCCAAGGTTCCGGAATCCTATCCGGATCCACAGAACCGGACACTTCCTTCGGCGGTAAATAAGGCGCATGCGGCATTAAAAATCCACAGTATAGGAAAAAGGGGGCATCCTCCACATCCGGGCAGGAGCCGTCGGGAGCCACTCCGGTCTTGCTATAACTTTCCATAAACTCGATAGCCCGATCGCAACTCCAGGAATCATAATGCTCCTCTTCCCGATATTTAAAATGCATGTCCTCTTTCATAAAGCTAGTTGTTGCTTCTGGATGACGTTCCTTAAGTTCTTTTAAGTACTCACATTCTTTATGATCCTCATCAAAACGCCGCAAATAACGATACCCGATCGGATCGCCAAAGGGAGCATGATCAAAACTTCCAACAGCAGCCGTCATATAACCGGCGGCATTTAATCTGTCGGCCAGATATACCGTTCCCGCCTTGCATGGGATGTTGTTTGTCCAACAGCCATGCGTAGACACATGCTGTCCGGTAACAATAGATGCCCGTGCCGGTCCACAAACAGGTGCTGCTGTAATAGCATTGTCAAATATCACGCCGTTGGCCGACAAGCTGTCAATGTTGGGAGTAGGAATAAAATCTGCACCATATGCGGACAGATAATCGTAACGCAGCTGATCACAAATAATATACACAATGTTGCGTCTATGACTTGTAATGCACATAATATTTTGATTCATTATCATTCTGTGGTATCTCCATTATAACGGTGAACGATTACCGCATGATCACTCGGCTTCGTTTCTGCATCATCCCATACCAGAACCGTTTCATTTTCGTCGATTTTTGCCCATATTCTCTCGGCAATCTTTTTCATGCCCAAATCTCCCGGATGGTTTGCAACGCCTCCATGCTCAAAAAGTCCAATCGCCTTCATCTCGTCCATCTCTCCAAGGTCTCCTAACTCTGCAAGAGGAATACCGCGCTCCTCGGCAAACTCACGGATGGCTTCATCGCCACAATGATGCCAAAAACCTGTCGTTATAACAGTTTTCGCATCTCCGGATGGATTGAGATACGCAAGTAACTTTTCTAATTCTGATTTAAAAATTTCTGAGTCCCATTCATTAAATGAGCAATTTTCAATAAAGCGCAAAACAATGATATCTGCCTTAAAATCATGTGCACTTCTGTAAACCCCATAAAACTTTTCCGTCCCTTCCTTGTACCCGCGTTCCCAGGAAGCCACCTGGCATATGCAGTAAGCAACATCCTTTTGGACGCTATCCATTTTGGACATAAGCTGATGAACATAATCCTTGTCTTTCGATGATGCCGCCATTCCCCAATCGTTGTGCCAGCCGATATCGTGTGCTATGCCGTGGCGTGTAATGGAATTTCCCACAAATAAAACTCTAATTCCTTTCCCTCCCGGGTTCTCAAAAGAAACATAGGCAGACTCTTTTAACTGATTTGTCGCTTTTACGGTATTCTTCCCGATTTGCTCATAGGCAGACTCTTCGTTTATCTTGCTCATATTCTTTCATTCCTATCTTTCTAATAGAATTTTTTGACTTCTCCCCAAAACTTACTTTGCAACGATAGGAACCTCAATAAAGATAGTATTATACCGCGCCGGAATGGTTGCCTCCACACGCACTTGATTCAAGGGCTCACACATTTCCTCTGTTGCAGTAAGGGTAAATGTATAGATACCAGTCTTCCCTGTACGCGGATCTGTATGACCACAATAAATGCGACCTGCCTTGACCGAGCTTACAATGCCTGCGGGAGGACAGATATGAATATCCACATTCTCAGGACGGTACAACTTCGTAACAAAACGCAGGGTTACATTCACTGACTCACCCGGCATCAGCACAGGCTTACGATCATACTCGACCAGCACACGATAAATAGGACCATTGTGACTTTCAATGAAGTATTGCGGACGTTCCATCGGCTTGCGATCATAAGCTGCATCCAATAAAAATCTATGGGTATGTGGTGGCTTATGCTCAATTAACTCACTCTCTCCGTCCGTCCACACGCAAGGCAGATTATTGGCAGTAAGTACCGATGGAATCAGATTCATAATACGATCTGTCAACTCAGTACAAGTATGTAAATAACGGGCATTCTCATAGGCCCTGTCAATAGAAACGGTAATAATCTCATCTCCTATATATTCCGCCCAGTCCTTCGGAATACCATCCATACCGCCCAAAATTCCCAGAAAAGCTCCTACGGTAGCGGCAGTACAATCCGTATCATCGCCACAATTTACAGCAGTCAGCATTGATTTTTTAAAATCTCCCTCACCATAAAGCAATCCAAGCACTACAAATCCCAGATTCGCCGGTGCCATGAACCAGCCTAAATCTTCGCAGTCTTTTACCAGTTCATTGCGCACATCCTTCCAATCTTTACCTGTATCGTAGCCATCCATAGCGATACGAACAGAACGTGCCACTCGGCTATCCGCCGGAATAGCCTCCAGAGATTTATTCAGAATGTCTCTGATATCATTGTTAAAAAATGCCAGTGACTGCATGGTAGCTGTGAACTGCTCTGCCACGGTGCCTTCGCCCATACCGTGATCAATACAAGCATCTGCAAAGGCATAGCGGCGAGCCACCTCCGGATAACCGGGTGCCAGACATGCCCAGATTTCAGAGCGAATCCAGGCACCATTCGAATGTCTCCAGTACTCATTATTCAATTCTCCACAAAGAGGTGCCGGAATTCCTGCTCGCAGATTCGCCTTACCAATACCATACTCGTTCCATGGAGCTGGCAGATAAGACAGCCAATACTGCCCCAGTTCATTGGCAGAAAGCTGATAAGGTCCAACTTCTTCCATGGCAGCCAACCAGATAATCTGCAGATCCAGATCGTCATTTGGCAAAGGTTCTCCTTTGGCAGTAGTAAACCCTTCCACATTCAGGATTTCCCTTATATTTTCAAAGGGTCCTCCGATTGTACCTCCGATGTTTTTGCCGATCCAGCAGGCATATATCTTGTCGCGAATCTGATCATAATTTAATCTTACTTTTGTTTTGGGTATCATATAAGTGCTCCTCCTCAATAAAATATCTGTTTATTTCATAACTATTCAGTACATGCATAGATACGACCGCAGCACATGAAAAGCGCTTCGGTTTTAAAATTCAAATTTACCTACAAGTGGACAATGGTCTGAAGACGTCAACGCTTTATCATTTGTTTCTATATAGAACTTCTTTACCTTTACAGGATAATTGCCGTATATGAAAATATAGTCAATGCAATATTCAGGTGCTATTGGACATTTATCAAAAGTTTCATCATCTTTCAGAATTGGATAACCGTCACGACAGGTAAATTCCTCTTCTGCCGCAACTTCCGCAATATCGCGAATGTCACGAAATCCCCATTTAAGCATCCTCTGATATGGCACATCGCATTGCGGTGCGTTTTTGCCGTTATTAAAGTCACCGCCGATAACCACAGGAATATTGTATCTTTCTACAATATTATCACAAACTTCTTTGAGCTGTGCTGCATTCTGCAGACGCTGCTTTGTATCTTCGTCACCTCTGAACTTCCACCAGAAATGTGTAGACGCAAAAGCATATCTTTTCTTGCTTTCTTTGTCCTCTAAAACTATCCATGTAACGGATTTAGAATTGGCATCATTCAATCCGTCGTAAACAAGATAACCACTGTCTATGAGATTGAATTTGTCCTTTTTATAAAATACAGGTGTGTAATTTACATCTGCAAATTCAGGTGTAGCTTCCACATAAACATCACTCATAATTTCAACAATAGGATGACTGCCCACACGGTTTGACATAGGACCACACTCCTGAAATGCGCAAACATCTGAGTCAAAATCGGATACCAATGAACGCACTAATGCATTGCGGTAACCAGCAGGGTTTTTATTCCATATATTCTGGCTATATAAAGTAATCATAGCTTTCTCTCCTTAATTATTCGGGAATAATTTCGGTTTCACGTAAATCTGATATTTCTAATCATTCACACAAAGTTTCCCAATCTGCTCCACCATTTTCGCCCTGAGACTCTCTATAAATTCCTTACACCTCGGATAATCATCGAATCTCAAATCACTTCCGGCAGCCTCATCGATCATACGTACCACATTTTCCCTACCAATCAGTTTCTCCAGCGCAAAGCAGACATTTACGTCCTGGATAGCCTCATAAGTTACCTCGCCCCTGATCGATGGGTAGACATCCCCCTTCGCCGGATACACGATAAAAGGATCTCCGGAAGGATACGCACCGTCACCGGAGGTGGTAAGGTAAGGATTGATTGGGTATACTGATACCACTGCATTATAGTAATTAAAGCCCCAATGCAAAAATCCTTTGATATCATATTTATAAAGTAAAAATCCCAAAATCCGCGCCCGATAAGACGGAAAGGACATAGAAATACTGGGAAACACCCTCTGTGGCCCGCAGCAGTAATAGACCCACTGGTTCGGAATATCATGCTCCAAAAATTCATGTACATGCGACACACTCGTAACTGGACACTCTACAAGACCTTTTTCATAAAAAACATAATTCGACAAAGCATCAAAGGTCTTACTGTTTCCAATTAAAGGACGAATAATCTCCGACGCTGTCTTATAGGTGTCAATATTATTCATAGTAGGCTCATCAGAAATATGAAAATAAGTGCTTTCGCTGATTCCCTCTTTTTCCAGCTCCTCCGAAATAGCGGCAATGTATTGCTTCAGGAAAGACACATATTCATCGGAATCCGCAGCCACCTGCCAGCCGAACACATAATCCGTTCTTCCATTTTCTGTTACCATTATATTTGGCGCACATTTTGCTCCCCACTGTGAGAACATATGGGCCATCTCAAAATATTGAATTCCGTTTTTCTTGCAGATGTCAATAAAATGCCTAAATTTCGGGAAACTAAACTCGTAGCGTTCTCCCTTTTTCTCAATATCCACCAGCTGGACACAAGGTCTTTTGGTGCCGATTTCCGTATCCAGCGGCGGCGTATGGATTGGAACCAGAATCATATTGATTCCCACGTCTGTTGCTGCGGCTATGTATTTGTCAATGAGCTCCCAATGCGCTTCGGAAAAAATCTCCACACCGTGGGCCACCGCAATACAGTCTGCATAAAACCATCTTGTGTAGATCAGCTTCTGCTCCGGCATAATCGCGGGAACTACTTCGATGGTCATCGTCTCATAAAATACAAGCACGGTATCAGCGTTAATCACATTACTGTTAATAAAATTAGCAGTAAGCTTTATATTTACAGGGTATATACCGGGAGCAACTGCTTTGGGAACATCCACTTTTACCCATAAGGTACTTACCCTGTTGCTCAACGATAACCTATCGTTGGTTTCCTCCATAGGCACAAGAATATCCGGCATAAATCCGGGTTCTTGCGTGATATAGTCCTCCATGGCCACATCTGCGGTAACAGGTACATCCATATAAGCATCTTTTACATGGTACAGTTTTACGCAGTCAGCCAAAGGAGATTCCACAGAAGCGGTAATGAGTACAGGTTCCGCAGATTTCATACAAATCTGATAGGATATCCGTTCTCCCGCCAATACACTTTTTTTATGTATTTCAACATGGTCTAATTTATCGTTTACCCTTACTTTTTCCAGAGATGAAATTTGTTTTATTTTTATTTCCATAACAAATCATGTTCCTTTCCTAGATTTATGTAAAAATCAGTACCTTGTAAGCTCACCTATATATCCATCCAAACATCGGTCGTCAGGAAGTTGTCCGATTAAAATATCTTCCGCCTTATCTGTAATTTCCCGTATAACAACAGGATAATCTGCCGTCTCTATCTTTCCGGAAACCACAGAAACATCCGAATTGTCATTTACAATTACCGGTATATCAAAGCTGTTAATTGCCAGTGCAGCTGTAAAATTTATAATCTCACTCTTTCCTCCGTTTACTGTTTTGATCACGGTTCCCGGTCCTTCCACGTATGCGCCCAGAATAACCACTTCGCCGCCGTCATTGAGCATTTCAAGATCTGCTCTTTCGGGGTTTATGTTTCTTGCCCATACCTTCTGACCATGAAATTCAAAAGGAATATTAGAAGCAAAAACAGGCTCCTGTCCTGCTCTTTTGTATATATACCAATTGGAAAAATCACCCGTAGTGCATGCAACATCATCTATAAACACACGACTTCCCGGAACAGTATTGAAGTACACACTGGCTGCCTGTATATGATTGTCACGCAGCACAATATCTCTTTTGGCGCTGTGACGAAGAAACCGGAACATTCCGCAAAAACGTTCCCATGTATATGCATGCTGCATAAAAAGTGCTTTGCAGGACGCTTCCGCAACAACAAAAGCCCCCTTACCTACACCCTTAACCAATTTTTCTCCTGCCGCCATATCGCAGTAACAGAAATCGATCAGCTCAACCGTTGGCGGAATGTATATTTCATCTGTTATAAGATATCTTCCTTCGTTAAAGTAAACAACCCTTGCACCACTGTTAAAAGCCCTCTGAATCGCCTCTGTACTGTCGGTGATTCCGTCACCGCAGGCACCAAATTCATCCACACATACCCATTCGGATAAATCCCCGTATTCAAAAGAAGGCGTGTTTTCGATGGGAAGATTCAGTGAACGTTTCTTATTTTCCTTATCCCGGATTTTCATTACGGGACGGCTTGTTCTATCGCCGTTTTCATCCCTGGTATATACGCAATTATGGCCGTGACAAACGGTTCCGTTGCAGGCAGTTCCTTCAACATTTATAAGTGACACACAGCTTGTACGTTCATCGTCAAAAACAATTGTTGGCACTATGTTTTTGCTTTTGATGTCCTTAAAAACAGCTATCGCTGACTTTATCAGCACACCGTGAATTTTCTGGTTTTCAAGAACTATATTTTCAAATAAATTCCTGTGTCCGCAAATGGATAAGATTCCGTAATCAAAACCGGTTATTCTGATATCATTGAAGCTGCCCACACTAGCGCCTGCCAGAAGAATACCGGCAAATCCGTC
>JAGASC010000155.1 GCA_017621905.1 Roseburia sp. | reverse complement strand
TTTTGGAGAAAACGCAGAAGTTCCTGAGTCTCCTGCGCAGGTTGAGAAAATGATAAACAGGGAATCTGGGGAATAGAAAAATAACAAATGAATGGGAAGAAACGGAGTGATTTAGCGTTGGTTGTTGACAAAGGCGACTATAGTTATATAGGGAAAACGATATTGACATTAGAATGGGCATACGTCAACTCAAGGAGAATAGTAAGACCGGATGTAGACTGGTTAAAAATTTAAAATAACTATTGATTTTTTTCCTATATCAGCATATAATAATAACACACATAACAACATCTAAATTTATTACAATTTAAAGAGTCAAATATTTAAAACCATAAAGATTTAAAAAGTATATCTAGATTTAATTAGACGGGGTGCAGTTGCACCCCACTTTTATTTATGCTTGTTCATGATTCGTTTTTAGGTACTGCCTTTTTGAATGTAACTGCGAAAAATTAAACAGTTACGGGCAGTTTACCGACCAGATAGGACAAGGGAATTTGGTATGATGTTTGATAGTTTTGAAGCATATGATGTGCAGGAGACTCGGCGGGTTAGTGAGGCGAAAGGTGCTGGTGTAAAAGTTATATCAAAGGCATTAATAAAAATTGCAAAAGGATTAAGTGTTCCAGAAATCGCAGACATGCTCGAAGAGGACGAGCCTTTGATTCAGCGTATTTATGACATAAAAATCGCCCATCCGGACCGTAATGAGGAAGAAATCTGGAAATTACTTTGCGAAAAACAGGAAGAATCATAGGAGGCTTATATGTCAATACCAGTAGCCCAAAGATACGTAGCAGACTTTGAAAAACTTGGCTTCGGAATGTTCGTCCACCGGGGCCTATACTCCCAGCTAGGCCAGGGCGAGTGGATTTTCACCCAAGGCTATCAGGGCACAATGGATGAGTATTCCAAATTAATGCACACCTTCAACGCAGAAGATTTCGATGCTGAAAAGCTTGTATTAACCGCAAAAAATGCAGGCTGCAAATACATAGTCTTAACCACCCGGCATCACGAAGGCTTTTCTCTATACGACACCTGCGGACTGAACGAATTCGACGCGCCCCACAGTGCAGCCGGACGCGATTTGATCCGGGAATACGTCGATGCATGCAACAAACATGGTATCGTTCCATTTTTTTACCACACAACTCTCGATTGGTATAACGAGGATTTCAACAATGATTTTGACGCCTATCTCGAATATTTGAGAAAAAGCGTAGAAATTTTGTGCACAAATTACGGCAAAATCGGTGGTCTCTGGTTTGATGGCAACTGGTCGAAACCGGACAGCGACTGGAAGGAAGACGAACTGTACGCTACAATAAGAAAATACCAGCCCGAAGCCATCATTGTAAATAATACCGGCCTCAGCCATCGTGGAGAAACCGGAAATCCCGAAATCGATTCCGTCACCTTTGAACAGGGCAGACCTACCCCGATGAACCGCGAAGGAATGCCAAAATATATCGCGGCAGAAATGTGTGAGACCATAAACGACCATTGGGGAATCGGACAGCTTGATTTTGACAACAAATCTCCCAGGCAGCTGATCGAAAGCCTATGTGCCTGCCGCAAAGTAGGGGCAAACTATCTTTTGAACATAGGCCCTACCGCCCAGGGCGGAATCGATCCGATGCAGAAGGAAATCATGAAGGTAATCGGAAAATGGATGAACCTCTACGGGGAAGCCATTTACAACGGAAAGCCATATGCAGGCTGCGGAATCGGGAAAAACTTTATTTTGAAAGGTGAAGGCGCACTGTATCTGTTTTTCTACGATCTCGGAAGAAAAGGCAGTGAAAATGTTGTCTTAGGCGGAAATTACTGCGGCAGTTATTCCTTTGGCAATGTCACCGATCATGTAAAGTCCATTGCGTGGATGGATAACAAGGAAGAGTTGGAGTTTGTACAGAAGGAAGGCATTCTTGCAGTAAATGCAACAGGCTTTCCGTACGGAATGTCGACTTGCGTGCGGGTCGCTAAGGCAATATTGGATTAAAACAACGATTTTATAAAGAGCGCGGAATGCTTGATTAGCGGGGAGAATAAAACGGGGTGCAGTGCACCCCGCCCCCACTTTCATTCATAACAGAAGCGTTCCGGCTTTTGTTCATCATCCAATCAATACCGTTTGCTCTTCAAAGGCAACCCCATATTTCTGTATCTTTTCCGCAGGAATGCCCTTTGCCAAAAGGGTGGTCTCATACTTTTTGTCATCAATCTGCTCCAGAGCGGCGGCCACCGTATCTTTCAGCGTTTCTTCCTTATCCGGATCATGAACCTTGAATTCCAGAATATATGCGAAATCCTCTTTCTTCAAAGGTTCCAGTACCACATCATACCTGCCGAAACCACTTTCCCGGTTGGAGGTAACGGTATATCTGTCCTCCAGCTCCACAATCAGTCCAAGAACAAAACCATGATAGAAGCGCTCCGGCTCCTTTTCGGAAGGTCTGTTTCCGGTATCAAAATAGCTGAAGGTCTGAAGGGCTACCCGGTTCATATAGCTGTTCATTGCCTTTACATCCCGTAAAAGCAGCGCTTCTATGAATTGATTATATGCGGGCGTGAAGTCGGCGAACCATCCATTGATCATATCTTCAAACAGAAAGCGCACTTCCATATTTGTCAGGGCCAGTTCGTAATCCGGCTTTCCCTTTTTGGGGCTTCGCGTAATATTTACCACTTTCAGATAGCCACTGGCTACAAGAAGACTCCAAATAGCGCTGGTCTTGTGATTTAACTGGTTGAAGACAATCTGTTCGTCAATCTGAGTCCGGAGAGGTTTGCCGTGCAGCAAGTCTTCCATGGTTATCTTTATCTCCGGAGCCCCTTCCCGGACCAGTTTGTTAACAAGCTGATTGGAGCTGGTGTTTGCCCAGTAAGTATCCAAATCCCCTTTGCTCAAAAAATTCAAAATAGACCAGGGATTATAGATATCGCGTTCCTTGCCGAAAACAAAACCGTCATACCATTCTTTTACTTCACCCTTGTTCGTATATCCGTACTCATCCATGGCATCAAATACTTCTTTCTCTGTAAAGCCAAAAGAGGTCGCATACTTATTAGAGGTTGTGGTTACCACTTCCAGGTTATTCAAATCAGAGAAAACAGATTCCTTACTGATTCTTGTAATGCCGGTCAGTATGGCGCGCTCCAACCAAGGATTTGTTTTAAATGTGGAATTGAACAAGCTTCGGATAAAATCGATCATTTTATCCCAATATCCGTCCACGTAAGCTTCCTGCATGGGTGTATCATATTCGTCCAACAGAATAATAACTTTTTTCTTATAATAGCGGCAGAGATAATCCGACAGCAACTTTAAAGAGAAAGAAGCTTCATAGTCTTCCATGTCTGGAGAAACTCTCCGGAAAGCCTCTTTTTCTCTGTCATCCAGTAAATTGCTTTCCAGCAGAAAGTCATATTTCTTATAGAGCATTTGTATCAGAAAGCATATTTTATTGCGGGCCTGCTCAAAGGAAGAGGCTTTCACATCGGAAAAACTTAAGGAGATGACAGGCCAGCTCCCCTGCAGATCGCGGAACTTTTCTTTCTGCCATATGGCTTGCCTTTCGAAAAGGTTGTTTCGCCCTACGTAATTTACGGAGAAAAATTGCTCCACCATACTCATGGTCAGGGTCTTTCCAAAGCGTCGGGGGCGGGTAATCAG
>JAGASC010000154.1 GCA_017621905.1 Roseburia sp. | reverse complement strand
GGTTTTACCCAGTCATCCGAGTCGACAAATGTTATGTATTCCCCTTGGGCACAATCAATACCTCGATTTCGTGCAGCAGATGGTCCGCCATTTTCCTGACATATCAAATGAACATTGCCATATCTCGTCGCATAGTTTTTGCAAATCTCCCGTGAAGAGTCTGTAGATCCATCATCGATCAATATCAACTCATAATCGTCGTATTCCTGCGAAAGGATACTGTATATACACTTATGGAGATACCTTTCACTGTTATAAACAGGGATAATTACGCTGAACTTCATTTTTCTATTTATCTCCTAGTCAGTCTTTTACTTCTCACAACATTGTCATTTTTTATCAATGCAAATAATATTAGATAATGTATGACCATTTTATCTCTATGACGAAGAGCTGTACCTGAATTAGAAACACCCCAGCCAAACATCATAAGCAATAATAATGCAATCATAAACATAGCAGAAACCAACGGGTATCGATTCTTTTTGAATACATAGGGGATAGATTTAAGAAAAACATACCCATAAAATAAGCCACTGAACAGAAAGGCAATCATATCTGTGGCACTTCTCCAATCCCATGGCATCGGTGCGAACATAAAGTAAAGTATACGAAATGGTGTATTCACAATAAATCCAATGGTAGTGTCATTACTGACGACATTTGCATTATATGCTGAACCGCCATCCTCATAAGCGTCAGATATAGAAACGATATCTGACAATGACTCCGCCCCTTTAAAGTAATTTGTAAGACCAATATCAAGGTTCATCAACACAGCAAGAATTGCAACCGCTGTCATGACTGTTACTATAAGAGTACGAATACTCATTATTGAATACTTATGGTCATTCATTGTTTTTTTTGAGGCAACCGCCACACACAGAATCCCAATTGTATATGCAACCATTCCCGAATGCAGCCATGCTGCAATAACAGAAGCAACCAAGGAAAACAGTAAGTTCCTGCAACCATGTTTTTGCCACCAGGCAATAAAATAGTACGCTGACACCGATATCAAAAAAATGATTGAACTTTCACGCAGTAATAAGGAAGATATAATGGCAAAATTCGGCAAAAAACAGGCAAGCGCTATTGTAATTGTCTGTACATCATAATCTATATCCAGTTTAATTAAAATTCTTCGTAAAATCGTGATTGAAGAAACCGAAAGCAGTACATTGATAAATTTACCATATATTTTTGATAATCCATAAATATTGGCCTGCCATGCAAAGAACTGTGCATATCCCGTAAATTCTTTGTCTTTGACCATATTACTCATCGCATTATAATAATACGTGAGTTCATCGGCTCCAGAGTTGGGCAGCGTAAAAATGTGACTGCAATACTCGCTCCAAAACATAAAAAACAGACGAAGAAATAGGCCTCCTATTATAAATACAACAAATTTCTGATCATTGCTGTACCTTTTCATAAGTACAGCAATCAAAATTAAGGTATTAACACAAATAATAAATACATAATCAGATTCACTCATTGCCAACGCATCCGTAGGCAGCGATAAATGCATAAAAAGAGCTTCATATGCAATAAATAACCAGTATCCCCACATCACACTTTCTCCATATATTTTTGAGTGTAAATCTCCTGAAGCTTTTTTGCTTCTACGGAAATGTCATATCCACTATCCCGAAACACTTGTTTGTTACTATTCCGCAGATATATCTGATTTTTTACTTTCAGTATCTGATCAGCCCAAACCTTTGCCCCGCTTTCCAATGAAAGAAACTTTACATTTCCAGTCACATCAGCCTCTTTCGGAATGCGGCCTTTGGATGCAAAGCAAGATAATCCTGCTGCCTGAGCTTCCATCAACGAAATTCCTAATCCTTCATATCTGGAAGGAAAAACAAACACATCGGACATCTGAAGCAAATCTGGTATGTTAGAAACTGAACCAAGAAAGCGTACCCTGTCTTTTAGTCCATATGTCTCCGCTTTCGCTTTCATTTCATTCATTGTTGAACCAACACCTGCAAGCAACAAAATACTATTCTCGTGCCGGTTTACTACCTCACGAAATACATCCAGGAGAAATGTGTGATTTTTTACGGGATCGAACCTACCAATATGCGCAACAACAAATTGCCCATTCAGGTTGTTTTCCTTGCGAATACGTTCCGCAAAATCTGCATCATAAAAATAAGCTTCGCTATCAATCGCATTGGTAACAACTCGAAAAGCATGCTTTCCAAACATCCACTTACCCGCAGTATCACTACAGGCAAACATATCTGTAGCTACAAACGGAATTTGACTACGGTAAACGGCTCTAACAGGATATTTCAGGTCAAAGGTCATTTTGCTGACATGAGAGTGTGCAATGCGAGTAGTAATTCCGTACTTCTTTGCATATTTCAAAGGAACAGCACTAAGACAATCCAAATGACAATGGACGATACTATAATTATTGTGCTCTCTGAAAAAAGTATCCAGGGCATCAAGATATCCGTTTGCATTCAGCGGATGAAAGGATGGCACTGTATAGATGTTTCCTCCGAGAGCCTTAATCTCTTCATCGTAGGCATGTATCCCATCTCGATGCTTCAAAAAATCAAACTGTACCTTAGTTCTATCAATATGGCGATAATAATTCATCAACATCGTTTCCAGACCGGCACGTTCCATCGTCGTTACAATCTGTAAAACTCTAATAGGTTCCATAGTTAACTCCTCTCTTTACTTAGAGGCAATATACTCATCCACTTCGCGGCGTAATCCGATCTCGAATTTTTCCGGATTATAACCAAAATCTTCAAAAGCCGATTGATGGCTATAGCATCGATTTTCTCCCATACGCTGCACTTTTTCGATCAAATCTAATTTGCCAAATGTAACACAGCGAATAATTATTGCACCAACCACGCACAGCCCCATCGGCACACTTATAATAACGCGTTTCTTCCCAAGAGCATCCGCAATCAAAAGATAGAGTTGCCGAATGGATAGTGCCCTTTCTCCCGACAGATCATATGCTTTGCCAAAAGTGACATCAGCGAATAACGCTCTATATAATGCATTGCCAAGATCCCGTGCATTTACCGGTTGGATAAGAGCTTCTCCACCATCAACAATTGGTAATATAGGAAGCCTGTCAACAAATCGAATAAACTTACTTATATTATAATCATTGATATCGCCAAAAATCATCGTCGGACGCAATATCGTAACATTCAGTTCCTGCATCATGGTTTTAATCTGATTCTCTATATCAATATAATCTTGGGACGCAGACTTGAACTTTGAATATATCCCAGTTGTATGTACCAGTATAAATCTTTTAATGCCACACTCCTTACCTATGCGCAAAATCATAGGTGAATAGTGGATGTTAGCAATATGAACAACAACCTCAGCTCCCCAAAATAAAGAACGTACACTTTCTTCATCGTCAAGGTTGCCTTCCACAAGTTCAACATCTAGCCCACTATTTATCACATGTTCCGCCTTAGCCGTAGTGCGAACCAAACACTTTATACGCCCCTGATATTCACTAGCCACTAATTCATTTAGAAAAAAGTAACCGGTATGTCCGGTAATCCCTGTAACCGCAAGCATAGTACAATCTCCATTCAAACAATGTCAAAAAACGGGGTGAAAATTCTGACATACTTTCCTCTTTCAAATCATTAGGACAGCCCCATAGCCCTCATCGTTTCTGCCACCACCGACTCCTTCCGGAACTCCCGCTCCATCTTCCGTCGTCCGGCCAGCCCCATGTTTTCTCTCTCCTCACGTGACATCTCTAAAAAACGCTTCATCGCCTCATACAAACTATCACTATCTTTCACTTTTACCAGCATCCCCGTCCGATCCTGCTCAACTGCTTCCCGGCACCCGGGAATATCACTGGTAATCAACGGTCTCCCCGTGGCAGCCGCCTCCAGCAGTACATTGCTCATCCCCTCATGGTAACTGGGCAGCACCACACAGTCCGCAGATCCATAATAAGGTCTTGGATTTTCCTGAAATCCATGAAACTCTGCGATACCATCCCACTCCAGCTGCTCCACCTGTTCTTTATACTCATCTTCAAAAAATCCCACCAAATCCAAAACAAATTTCTCGCCATCCTCTTTCAGCCGTCTGACTGACGAAAACAGCTCATCCATACCTTTTTCCTTCATCAACCGTCCCAGATACAGGAAATGAACCCTATCATTCTGGGGATATGGCTGCAACGCATAATACTCCAGATTAATCCCTGCACCATGCAAAACAACCTGTTTTTCCAAAGGAATAATGTGCCGCTTCTGAAATTCCGCCGCATTTCCCTCGTTTTCAAAGAATACCTTTTCCACCTTCCGAAATGCCGTTTTATAAAGCATCGTCACAAACCCTGCCAATCCTTTTTTCTGAAAAGCAGTTCCCAAGCCCTGTACATTGGCATAAAACGGAATGTTCATTTTTCCACAGACCAATCCGGCATAAATATTAGGTTTGATTGAATATGTAATGACCAAATCCGGTTTTTCGGATTTTATCAGTTGCTGATATGCCTGAATCAGAACAATGTCTGTCCTTGGGTTCATACCACGCCGCTCGATCTTCGTCTCAACACAGCGCACTCCCATCTTTTGGAAATCCTCCTCATGCCCCACAAAAGGCATGGAGAGCACAACCTCATGCTCCTTTAAAAGCTCCTGCACCAGCTCCCTGCGAAACTGCCAGAACATATAAGAATGATTCGTAACTAATAGAACCTTCACCTGTTACCTCTCTTCTTTCTCCTGCATTCCACCGGTTCCCCCTTCCACGACACCATCGCCGGAAAGCACCGCACCGATCGTCCCAAAAAAGCACCGCAGATCCATTCCAAATCCCATATTCTCCACATAATAGCCATCCAGTTTCGCCTTTTCCACAATCTCCAGCTCATCCCGGCCGTGGATCTGGGCCCAGCCGGTCAGCCCCGGCCGCACATCATTGGCCCCGTAAAGCTCCCGCTCCTCGATCAGATCATACTGATTCCAGAGCGCAGGTCTCGGACCAATCACAGCCATGTCGCCTTTTAAAATATTAAAAAGCTGCGGCAACTCATCCAAAGACGTTTTCCTTAGGAAACGTCCCACCCGTGTAATATACTGTTCCGGATTCTGCAGCAAATGGGTTGGCACATCATGGGGCGTGTCGATCCGCATCGTCCGGAATTTCAAAATATCAAAATGCTTCCTGTGGATTCCCACCCGCTTCTGCTTGAAAAATACAGGCCCAGGGGAATCCAGTTTAATTGCAAGAATCAAAATCAAAAATAGCCATGAAAGGCAAATGATTCCAGCCAAAGACAATACAATCGCCAGCAGTCGTTTTACACCTTTACGGTACACGTTTCATTTCCTCCTACGTATATATACCAAAAATCTCTCTTACTCCTACTTTTACTGCTCCTTACAGTAAAAAGTCTCCAATATCATTTCATACAACGCATCATCATCCACGTGATATTCCGCGTAGGTTCCTCCGTCTACCACCTCTCCCGGCACTGTCTGAAAACTGTCCTCAGAAAAATTCACATTTAGAAAAATGTTAGTCAGAAAAGATATCTTTGACAGACCCACATCAGTAACCACATGGTTTCCCTCCGCAACAATCTGATACAGCTTCACCGGTGTGGTGATATCCTCTTTCGTCTGTTGCAATATCTTCTGTATAAAATTCATCAGATATTGCTTCTGCCGTGCCATCCGGTTATTGTTGCTGTCGATGGGTTCGTCCGGAAGTTCAGTCATTCGAAAACGCACATAAGACTCCACATCCTTTCCCTGCAGCAGTACGGTACTTCCAGGCACAAAATGATCCGGCAGGATATCGCCCTCATGAATGGTAACCTCCACGCCTCCCACCGCATCATTCAGCGGCTGGATTGCATCCATATCAATAGCGACATAAGCGTGAATCGGTATTCCATACAAAAGCCTTGATACGGAGCGCACCGTATTTTCACAGCTGCTTTCCTTTCCGTCACCGTAGGCGTAGGCCAGACAGATCTGCGCTTCCTCGGTCCGCACATATTCGCCGTCCACGTTGTAGATATCCACTTCACCCATAGAATCCCGGGATATATTCCACAACTTTACGCTGCCGCTCTCCACATCCAAAATTGCCAGCACGAGAAAGTCCGCCTGTCCGGAGGTTCCTATTTCATCCTCGCCCTCGTTCCAGCTTTCCCGGTCAATACCCATACAAAGTATGCTGGTAATATTTTCATTGTACCGGTATTTCTCTCCCTGATAATAGATGACATCTCCTTCATCCTCGACCTGTATTTCTGTATTTTTCTCCGGCACCGTCATCTGCACAGCTTCATCCTTACGGCCCAGCATCTCTTTTTTTCCTTTCGCTTCCAGTAAGAAAAATCCTCCCGCCAGAAACAGGATCAGCAGCAGAAGAACCAGCAATACAATTCTTAATGCTTTTCCCTTACTCGCCATCTTCGGTTCCTCCCTCATGCTCCACCTCATCGACACCTTTGTACTCTGCCTCCAACTCTTCCACCAGCACCGCCTGTACCAGCCGGCGGTTGTTTGGTTTATTGGCTACACAAGTACTGAGCGTAACAATCCGATCCTGCGTATCCAGTTCCACACCTTCCCGCAGCATGACATACATACTCCGCGGGTTCATAATCTCTTCCAGATATTCCGCATACACTTCCTCATCCTTAAAATCAAAAGAAGCCAGCAAGTGTCTGTCATCATATTCATAAGAGGTAAATATCTGATACCGCAAAATTTTATCCGGCATATAGATATACAAATCCTCGTGGGCATCAAAATACTCCTGCTCCGCAAAATATCTCAGATCGTGGAACATGCCCTTTTTCATGTTATGCCCATATATAATCGTATTCGGATCCGTAAAGTCCTTACTGTTGTACCATTCCGTGTAGATACTGGCAGCCGTCTCCACCTCACCGTAAATCGTATGTTTCAAATAGTAGCTCTGATCCTCTCCATCATGCTGCAGCACCGGATAATCTACCGTAGTGTCCGGAATCCGGATCCAGGCATAAATCTCCGGATTAATACTCTGTAATTCTTCAAAATCTATCGGAAGATCTGCTTTCTCCACCGTTTCCGTTTCGGCAGTCTCCGGCAAATCATTGGTTTCCGTTTCTGCTTCCGCCACCAGCTCCAGCAAGGTCTCATGCTCTAAGGCGGTCTGCTCCTCCTGCCGCCGTCCCGCCATGATATAGATTCCCATGGCAGCAATACAAAAAAGGCAGGCAATTCCCAGCAAAATATACAATATCGTCCATATTTTCTTTTTTGAGTTTTTATTCTTCTTATCACTCATACATAATCTTCTCTACTCAATTCCACTTTTTCACGCAAAAAAGGGAACATTTGTAACAGTGAAGGTATCTGAACTGTTACGAACATTTCATTGTCTTCTCCTATACCGGAGCATTTTTTGCGCAGGTGCTGCAGCTGCAAATCTCCTGTTTGCGTCAGTCATGCATCCTAAGCCTTTGCAGCCGCAAATTTCCTGTTCGCCTCAGCAATTTGGCTTAAGCATTTGCTTTTTTTCTTACAACCAGTGTACCTGCTGCCAATACAACTGCAGCTGCTCCCAGTCCAAAAAGCACACCATCGCTCTCTCCTGTCTTAGGAGAAACATTGGTCGTAACCGCCGCAGAAGTCTCGCTGCTCGCTGTTCCACTCGGACTTACCTCTGCATGAACAGTAAGTGTAGCCGAAAACAGCATAACTAACATAAGTACCAAAACTGTAAATTTCTTCATATTGCACCTCCATATATTTTTTTATAGTGTAATGTGATATCACATTACGCTATATTAACGATTGTAATAGTGGTAGCTCTTGTATCCATAACCACCAACTCCGGCCTTTGCACCATTTAATACACAGCCGGATATATAGATGCGGCTCTGGGCAAGTTCGGAAATTCCCTCAAGTATACCTGAACAATTGACATAATCCTGCTTTACCACAAAAAGTGCTGCATCCGCCATCTCGGCCAGCACCGCCGTATCCGTCAGCATACCCACAGGAGCCGTATCTAAAATTACGTAATCTGCCTTTTCTCTCAAATCATTCAGCAGTGTGCTCATCTCCTCAGAGTTTAAAAGCTCCGAAGCATTGTTATAGGGCTGCCCGCCCGGTACCACATACATCTGATATTTTTCATTCCACTGGAACACCTCTTCAAACTTCGCCCGACCAATTAACAGTTCAAAAAGTCCCGGGCCCTTTTCATTCATATTCAAATGTTCCCGGACCGAAGGATTTCGCAAGTCACAATCCACCAGAACCACTTTGGACCCACTCATGGCAAGAGACATAGCCACATTGGCTGCAATGGTACTCTTTCCTTCCCCTGCTGCTGTACTGGTCACCAAAAATACTTTTCTCCGGTTCTTCTTGGCGTCTTTCTCAATACGCGTACGAAGAACGCGTATTGATTCCAGAAAATTCCTGGAAATTTTCCTGCTGTATATTGAAATTTCTTTCCTGGTCTTACTGCTTCTCTTTTTCAATTCAATCTGTGGAATCGTGCAGATGCAGTCCACGTTCAGCATTTTCTTAAAGTCTTCCTCGCGGTAGATGGTGTTTCTGGTAAAAGCGTAAATTAACACAATCATAAAGCTCAGACCGATTCCCGCGATGGCCCCCTTTAGTGCACTTCGTTTGTATGACGGCTGGTTGGATGGATGCTCCGGAATATCTGTCATATCAAGAAGATTTAAGACCACATCGCCGACCACCACTTTCGCCGCTTCCGGGTAATGCTCGATCACGGACTGTAAGATCTGATAAGCAATTTTTCCGTCCGCCGCCTTTACTGTGATTGTAATCATGTTGGTGCTGCCCAGTGTTTCCGTTGTAATACTTCCCGGCACATTTTCCATTCCCAAATCTTCTGCCACCATTTTCTGCAAAAGACTGCTGTTTAAAACGTATGGAAAGGTTTTTACAATCTGTTCTGCTGTCTTCTCGTTCAGGTAGGTACTGGTACTGTAAAAATTGGAACTTTCATAGCCCACTGTAAATGTGGCGCTGGTGCTATAGATGGGACTATAACTGTGCCAGGTCCGGAATACAAAAAATACGATCATGATCCCTGTCAACAGAACCAAAAGAATCCCATACCGCTTTGTGCCCTTCCACATATTATTGATTACCCGTATCAGGTCAATTTTATCTTCCTCTGCAATCTGCTCTCTTTTATTCTCGCTCATTCCTGTTCCTCTATGTCTGTAAAAAAGCGTTCCGGATTTTTGTCGCGCTTCGCGCTTTTTCCATAGCCATAATTACCGTAGTATGCTTTGTAGCTCTTATAGCCGCCATAGCTGTAATCGCCCCATACCTTTTTCCCGGAAAATATTCCTGTTTTCACATTGTTGTAAATACATCCCAGCAATTCAGAGTTACTGTTTTCCAACATATCAATCGTATCGTTGATATCTCTTGCACAGGACATACTCTGACGCACTACCAGAAGTGACATATCTGCGTTTTCTGCCAGAATCTCCGCGTCCGCCATCAGCGAGGTGGGCGGTGAATCGATGACCACATAATCTGCAATGGACTTGACTGCCCGAATCAGGCTGGCCATTGTGTTTCCTGAGACCATCTCGGTAGAATTGGCATAATGACGTCTTCCGATCATCAAATAGAGGCCACTTTCCTCATCCCACTGCAAAATTCTTTTTAACGGGACATTGCCGTTTAAATATTCACCGATTTCCTGATCTGTAGTCAGGTTCTTTCCGAAAATCTTATAGATTGCCGGGCGACGCATATCTCCGTCCACCAGCACTACTTTTTTGTTCTCCTGCGCCAGCGTCAATGCAATGTTGGCAGCCACGGTGGATTTGCCCTCATTCTCCTTTACACTGGTGACCAGAATTACTTTGCTCTGGTTTGGCTCCGCCTTGTACATCAATTTGGTGCGTATTTTTTTATAAGTTTCCACAAAAAGAAAACTGTTGATGGGGTCTGTGACCAGAAGCGCTTTCTTTGTATTCCGGATTTTACCCCGCAGCGTGCGGTTTTTTATCTCATGGTAAACTGTCGCAAATAACTTTGTATCCAGTTTCTTTTCCACTTGCTTTTCATTCTTAATATCATCTTTCAGGTAATCGAGCAGTGCCAGCAGGACTGCCATGATACCCATGGCAAACACCCCGTACTTCTTCATCACATTCCGGGTAGATATGGGATTGGAGGGACTTTTGGGTACCTCCGGCGCTTCTAAAATATCCAGCACCACATTGTTCAGCACATAGTCCGTAATTTCCGAATAGTGATTCAGTATGGAATTTATAATCCGAAAAGCATCCTCCGGGGAAGATGCACTGACTTTTAAGGACATCAGATTGGTTCCATCCACCACGCTGGTCACCACATCCCCAGGCAGATAACTTAAGTTCAGTTCCTGCTGTACCTTCTTTTTTAAGAGATTGCTGTTTAACACCTCACCGAAGGTCTCTGCCATCGCATTGGCCGCCGTTGTGTTGGACAGGCTGCTGGTAGCTCCCTTGGAGGAGACGATAAAAGTCATTTTGCTGACGTACACCGGTGCATAGGTGATCTCCGCTACCATATAGGCGCACATAGCTCCCACCAGTCCCGCAGTCAGGATCATCCACCAATCTTTCAAAAGAGCCCGAATGATGCAAAACACATCCAGCCGGATCTCATCATTCTGCAATATTTCTCTGCTGTTTTCTGCCATTTTCTCACCTCGATTGCTGTCGCCACGTTTTTCTTAGGGTCGTAACATTTCAGATACCTTCACTGTTACCTTAGGCTCTACCTTGCGACCAAACTCGCAAGGTAAATGCGTAGACGCAAACTTTACTCCACAACCACGTACATAACTTCAGTAGCCACGTAGCTGGCACCCTCGTAATAGAAATATACCGGATACACACCCGGAACAGTCGAATCCACATGGGACTGGATCTTCACCCGGTCTCTTGATATATAATCAACTTCTTCACTGTCCTCATCATCCGTATCATTCTCTCCATCGTCCTCTGATTCCCCGTCCTCCGGTTCGTCTTCGATTTCATCTGACGATGTGCCTTCAAAGGGATATGTAATATTCCCCACTTCAATATTTTTCAGGTAATCTGCATAATTAATCTCAGAGCCGTCATAATATGCAAGATATTCCGTCAGATTCAGAATAACTTCATTGTCCGCCGGCTGATATATTTCAAACTGAACCGGCAGCTCTGCCATATCTCCTGCGCTGTTGGTAACCTGGTATACTATGTCATACAGACCGGTAACACGGTTATTAATGCTGCTTTCCAGCTGAATCTTTACATTGCTCGAAATATCGCCGTCCAGGCAATCCCATACTTTCACAATTTTATCTATGTCTATGGTACTGCCGGAGCGAAAACGAAGGGACTCTGTCAGTTCAAAACGCGGACTGGTGTAATCCGTATAGGTAATCTCCCGCTCTGCCTCCGAAACATGGTTGTCCGAATCAAATGCCACATAAGTAACGATGCGCTTCCCGTTTCCATATATATTTGAAATTTTTTCAACCAAAATAGAATCCGTTACGTCTCCATCCTTTTCATCGACGGCATCAATCCCCTGTAAAAGGACCTCTTCCCCGTCATGTATACTGATTTCCAATTCCTTTTTCTCCATGGAAAAGACCGGAACCGAAGAATCTGTCTTTCTATTGTCCGTCACCTTATAAGTCAGAAACGCAACTGTCACGATTCCTACTATTACAATCCAGGAAATTCTAAATTTATTCATGCTTCACTCCTACGCTCTTACCATCTTCTTTGAAAACCTCTTGGCTCCGGAAGTATTATTCTATCGCCATTTAGGATTCTCGCCGGATTCCCCCAAAGCAGCAGCTGTACACAGCTCTCACCAAATGTCTGCCTCAGATACTCTTCCACCCTGGCCATATGCGGGGTCCGGTATTCTGCGTGATGTGCATCACTGGCCACGCAGGCTGCCAATTCGTGTTCCAAAAGAAGCGTTGCTGTTTGCCTGGCCTTTCTGCCGAAGGACCCAAGGATGCTCCCCTTATTGACCTGCAGTGCACATCCCATACAGACCCATGCATAGGCCAGACCCGGATCTGCCTGCACCGAATAATACCGCTCCGGATGAGCCACCAGGGGCACATAGCCTTTCTCCAACACTACATTCAAGAGAAAAGTCATCCAATCCCCATCCTCATTAAAGGGGAATTCTATGAGCAGATACCTGCCGTCATTCAGCGGAATCAGCTTCCTGCCACGGATCAATTCCACCAGATTATCTCTCGCATAGACCTCCATGCCGATGAACAGTTCCAGCGGAATCCCCTCTTTTTTGACTTCTTCCTGAAAAGCCGCAAATTTTTTCCGAAACTCTTCCCCGTCGTAATTGTCAAATGTGTCAGGTATATTACAATGAGGTGTCACGGCCATGGCACGCACACCGCTTTCTGCCGCCAAACGGGCCATCTGCAGTGACTCTCCCATGCTCCCGGAACCATCGTCCACTCCCGGTAATATATGTGCATGCAAATCAACCATGAGTACCTCCTTTCTGATTACTGTTTTCTTCATCGCCTTTGTTACTTTAAAAATTTATCGCCAATCTTTCGGATTCTTCCTGATCTAACTCCACAATCTCTGCATCCATGACCCGGTAGACTCTCCGGCACATGCCAAGCACGCTGGGGCGGTGTGTCGTCACGATGCAGGTCCGGTTCGGCCTGCTTTTCATAATATTCTTAAGCACCTTTCGCTCCGTTGCCACATCCAGCGCCGAAGTGGCCTCATCCAAAAGGAGTACCGGCGCATCCTTAAGCACCGCTCTGGCAATGGCGATACGCTGGGCCTGTCCCTCGGAGAGGCCTCGCCCTTTTTCTCCCAGTGTGCCATGAATACCGCCCGGCAGTTCGCTGACAAATTCCCAGGCGCAGGCTGCTTTCAGTGCCTCCTCCATCTCCTCTTCTGTGGCATCTTCCTTTCCCAGCTTCAGGTTTTGTGCAACGGTTCCGGAGAAGAGGCTGTTTCCCTGGGGTACATAAGAAAAATATTTGCGGGTTGCAGCATTTAACGCTATTTCATTGCCGTCCGCACCACCAAGCACTGCTTTTCCGGCGGAGGGCACAATCAAACCTAAAAACATACGAATCAATGTAGTCTTACCTTCTCCGGAAGGTCCCACCAGGGCAACGATTTCGCCGGGCGCTGCCCTAAAATTTGATTCCGCCAGTATGTTTTTTTCATCTCTATAAGAAAAAGTTACATTTTCCAGCTGTATGCGAAAGCCCTGTCCGGCCAGTGCATCCAAAGCCTCCGGTGCCTCGATTTTTTCCTCGTGAGGCAAATTCAGTATTTCCATCAGACGCCCTGCGGAGGCCGTCGCCCCAATGGTAGAGGGCACAATGGAAACAATGGAGTTCAGATTCGAGGAGAGTCTGGAGGCCAGCTGCAGAAACAGCATCATCTCTCCATAGGAAATGTGCCCGGTCCACAACCGGTACACACCCCAGCCATAACCTGCATACTGGATCAGGGTTCCAAGGATGGATAACACGGCCTTTGTCCGGACGGAGAGCATATTATAGTCCAGATTTGCCTGACGAAACGTCTGCAAAAACCCCTGAAGCCTCTCTCCGAACAAATCTGCCAAATCAAAGGATTTGATCGAATCTATGTTATAGAAGGTTTCCTGTTCAAAGGCCATCACCTCGCTGTTCACCCGCTTTACCTCCCCCGTGGAACGGCGAAGCTTTCCCAAAAGCAGCCGGGAAACAATCAGCATGGCCGGTGCATTTAAAAGTGCAATCAATGCCATGGTGGGGTCGTAGTACAAAATAACGCAAAGGGAAGCGATAAAGCTGACGCTGCTAGTCAACAGGGTCGGGAACCAGCCGATGGCACTGCCGGCCACTGTGGAGGTATCCGAAACAAAACGATTTAAGATGTCTCCGCTGGCATAGCGGGAAAGGTCCAGCCAGTTTACTTTCATCAGCTTTTCATACACATCCGCCTGCACATCATTCTGAATACGAATATTAATTTGCGCAGATATTCTGGACATGGCAGCCTGAAAGAGAATGGAAATCACCGCCATGCCCACCATGATGACCGCCATAGGCAGTATTCTGTCTTTCTGCACACCGGTAACGATATCGATGAGATTTTTGGATGCGATACTGCTGATCAAGGTCATGCAGGTGCCGATGATACCGAAAATCACGTAGAGGACGATTTCTTTTTTGTAGCGGCGCCCATAGGCATAAATCCACTTCCATTCCTCCCACATTTCCCGGATACTGCCGTCTTTCAGTTTTTTCCACAATATCTTAAGTGTTTCCATGGACCGTCTGTTACCCTTCCAAATCTAACTATCTTAGCAAACGATATACCCGATGGCATATCGGGCGCAGCGGTACGATATATAACCATATATGCCGGAAAAACTCCCACCAGAAGGTGCCCGGTTTTTCCCATTTTCCTTTTCGCCTGGCGGCAACGATTTTGCCGAAAATCTGCTCCGGTGCAATCGGCCCTTCCACAATCTGCTGCCCGTCTCCGATAAAAAAACAGTTTCCGTTTTTATCCACACGGCAAATACGGTGCAGGATGTATTGTGATGTTTTTCTCTGAAACAAGGCGATATCCCCTTTTTTCCAGTTACCGTCCGGATTTGCAATCACCACAACATCACGGCCATGGACCAGAAAAGGGGCCATGCTGTTTCCTGTGATGGTAAGCGAAACTTCTTTCCCTTCCCCTAACAGTTCTCTTAAAACAGGCATGTACTCATATATATCAACGATTCTTATCGATTCCTCCACCTGTGAATACTTCCTTTCCTATTAATTACTTTCGTATACATAGGTAGGTACGATTTCCTGTACTTTCTTACGAATATCTCCCCGATCCTCTTCGGCAATTACCCGCAGTTCCTCCAATTGACGAAGGAAAAGTTCCTCGTCCAGTTCTATGGGTTTTCCGATGTGAATCAGACTGTTTTCTGTTTCCTTTAAGCCTTCCTCGCTCATAAGGAGTTCCTCATAAAGCTTTTCTCCCGGTCTTAGACCGGTAAACTTGATTTCTATATCCTCAAAAGGTTTGTATCCTGACAGCCGGATCAGGTTTTTGGCCAGGTCCAGAATTTTTACCGGCTCTCCCATATCCAGCACAAATATCTCTCCGCCTTTGGCCAGTGCTCCCGCCTGAAGTACCAGGGACACGGCCTCCGGAATGGTCATGAAGTAGCGGATGATGTCCGGGTGTGTTACCGTGACCGGTCCGCCGTGTTCGATTTGCTTTTTAAATTTGGGAATCACGCTGCCATTGCTTCCCAACACGTTTCCAAAACGAACTGCCACGAAATCGGTTTTAGAGTGATTGTTCATGGTCTGGATGATCATCTCGCAGATTCGTTTGGAGGCGCCCATGATGTTGGTGGGGTTTACCGCCTTATCTGTGGAAATGAGAACAAATCGTCTGACCCCGTATTTATCTGCTGCCATTGCTGTTTTGTAAGTACCAAATACGTTATTTTTGATGGCCTCGTTTGGGCTGTACTCCATCAGAGGCACATGCTTATGGGCTGCCGCATGATATACAATTTCCGGTCGGTACTGTTCGAAGATTTTGTCCATCCGGTTTGTATTGCGGACCGATGCAATCAGGACCACCATATTCAGGTCCGGATGTTTTTCCTGCAGTTCCTGTTGAATCTCATAGGCATTATTTTCGTAAATGTCTACAATGATAAGCTGTTTCGGCGTGTGGGATGCCAGCTGACGGCACAGTTCACTTCCGATGGAACCACCTCCGCCGGTGACCAGTACCACTTTTCCGGACACATAGTCCATGACCTGATCCAGCTGAATTTTTATGGGTTCTCTGCCCAGCAGGTCTTCGATTTCCACTTTGCGCAGGCCGGAGACACTGACATCTCCGTTGATAAGCTGGTAAAGCCCCGGCACGACCCGCATGTTACAGTTTGTTTCCTTACATATATTTAAAATATCCTTTACCTTTGCCTTGGGCACAGAGGGCATGGCCACGATAATTTCATTGATTTTCTGTTCAAAAGCCAGTCGGCAGATGTCCTCCCTGGTGCCCATGACTTCGATTCCCCGGATGTATTTTCCCTGTTTAAAGGGATCATCGTCTACAATACAGCAAACCTGCTGGTCTAAGTAGTGGCTGTTCTGGATCTCCTTGATGATCATGGCGCCGGCCTCTCCGCCGCCTATCACCATGATTCGCTTTCGTTCCCGCTTCCCACTTCCCACTCTTGCTTCCTGCATGGTACGTAAAATGCGGTAGGTAAAACGGACAACCGTAACCCCGACAACCAAGATGATATATTTCATCGGATAATAGGAGACCGGCATACGTACCTTCAAAATTGCCATGTATATGATTTCCAGCACAATACTTATGGTACAGGCTCCTATGATATTCAATAATTCATTTGTGCTGGCAAACTGCCACACACTCCGGTATAATTTGAAGAAGACAAATAAGGTAAGAGTGACAAGCAAATGCAGGGGCAATGTCATAGCCTCAGCCTTCACAAACTGCATATCCATATTTTCAAATTTAAAATCATGCCGGATATATAAGGCCAGAAAACCGGAAAGTACGATCAAAAGGATATCCGCGAATACCAGCAAAAATATTCTGTTTTTTGGTGCCTTTTTTTCAAAAAAATTCTCCATTTTCAAAAATTTATTTTTCATCTGTTTTACGCTTAATCAATAATTCCATAATTTTTCATAAGTTCGATTCTGCGGTTTCCAATCTTAATACTTTCTGCCGCATCATTTCCAGCGGTTTTCTTTGTCTCTTTCCCGTATTTCACCATGCGGTCAATCCACATGATTGGAAGAAGATATGGTCGCTTTTTCAGACAGGGATAACGGCTCTCCAGCTTTTTTGCGGCAGGAAATACGGTTCTTATCAGGGAAGTATCGAATTTCTTCCCTTTTTTTCGGGAGACTACTGCACCCAGGGTGATATTACTGCTGTGTTTCCGGCTCATATCTGCGCTGCCGTAGATACCGCCCGACAGCAGGTCCAAAAGCAATGGTACCTCGTCCACATGGATATCGCCCCATTCTTCCGGTCGGCACTCTTCTCTCATACATACCAAAGCCTGAGGAAAACCCAGATAATTTTCTCCTATCCGAAACAGAGCCGCCGTAAATTTTTCCGCTCTGATTTCTCTGCACTGCACCAGCACTTTTTGCCAGTCGATATGATTTCCGTAGGTGTTGGCATACATATTAATATCGCACACCTGCCGGATACCGAAGCCGCTGTGAAGGAAATGCTTAAAAGCGTGGCAAATCAGATAAAACATATGATCCGTGTGATTCATGGTAAGTATTGTTTCATCCTGTACAGATAGTTCCAGAGGACGTTTATGTACCTGCTTAAAATAGTGGTTCCATTCGCCATAAGCCTCGGCCTCCGGCGGAAACAGGGTTTTATGTAATTCAATGTACAAAAGACTGCCGCATTTACGGTAAGAAATCTCATGAGCCGAAGAAATATCCTGCCGCGCATCCACCGGCTGCATCCCGTAGGAAAGCAGCACTTCATGGCATTTTTCGAACTGCTCTTCCGGTACCAGTATATCCTCGTCGCCGGATTGTCTGTAATCCGGCCGGGGATACAAGCTGCGGCATATGAGTCCTTTCACCACCAGCGGTCTTATGCCCGCTTCCCGCAAATGCTGATTTAAAGCCAAAAATTCATTCGTTTTGATGGTCTGTCGCATTACCTCATGCACGGTTCTTTTTTTGAAAGGTGCCAGGAACTCCGGATTCAGCTTTTTCGCCGCCGGACAGCTGTAAACGGCTTCGTATATCAGCGGCATTACTTTATGAGTGTCTGCCAGCCGAAACATATCCTGCCAATCTGTCAGCTGCATTTCGCACCGGTGTTCATCATTCCAGTCTACTTTTTCGTTTTTCAATGAAGCTTTCAGAGCCTCTAAAAAATATGTATTCATTTCCCTGTCAACACAAAACAAGTACCAGGGAAAATATGTCTTTTTAAATTCATCATTTCCCCCGGTCTTATATGCAAAATTTTTTATATCACTTTTTCCCCACATCTGCCCTCGCTGTCATAATCAGGCGCTCTTTTTTTGCGTCCATGACATTTGAGGCTGCAGTGCAGCGTAAATCAAGCGAAATACATATTCCGCTGTCAAATTCCCTTCTGAATCTTCACCGCGAATGATTTTTATCGCAAATGAAAACATAACACCGAGTATATAATTCAGTGTTGTCCAAACGTCCGTCCCTTCGATGAACGCCGGCTGCATCTTCTCAATTACCTCGCTATACTTTTTCTTCCGCACGCTATTTGCATAAGAATCCAAAAAACGAGAATAATAAAAACGGATAAAATAGATGCACTTATCATAGTCACTGAGGATGTGTTCCCAGATATTTTCCAGAAACATCCAGCAGCTCTCCTCGCCCTTTATCTCCCGCTGTTCCATATCCAATAAGTTTGTAAGAATGCAGGAGCGAAGTTCATCATCCAGACTGTTAAAGGTGCTCATCAACAAATCGTCTTTATCTTCAAAAGTACGATATATGTAGACTTCGTTCAGATTCGCATCGGTTGCTATCGCTTTGGTCGTAGTTTTGTCCAGTCCGGCATTGGCCACCACCTTGATAGCACTGTTCATTAAGGTAAGCCGCATTCCATTTTGTTTCACAGTGTTTTCACCTTCTTTCACAGGGTTAAACAATTGCCACAAATTTCCAGTAAAAATAAAAATATTTACATTCGCAGAGTTTACAACTCTGTCATTTTAAGAAGAATTTTGCCGTTAACACTGTGTTTGAAAGAAAATTGACTTAAATTTTTGACGGCGATAAATCAATAACCGATTGCTGCAAGTTTATCCATATTATCTCTTTTTAGCTCGAGTGAGGAGTGGACATATCGTTCCAACGTAATGCGCGGGCTGGCGTGCCCCAGAATTTCACTCAGCGATTTGATTTCAAATCCCACCTCTACGCATCTTGTTGCGAAGGTATGCCGCAAAGAATGAAAATGGACTTCCGAAAGACCGCATTCACTGGTATACTTTTTAAGCTTGTTTTGCATGGTGCGGGGTTCTATATAACGCTCCGGATCACCGGTCAGGACATAGGCCTGTGGGTCAGATGCGTACCATTTTTTGCAAAGCTCCAATGCATAATTATTCAGAGGAATGACCCGGTCGGAACCGAGGCTTTTCGGTTCGGTAATCACAATTTTTGTTTTTTTCTCGT
>JAGASC010000153.1 GCA_017621905.1 Roseburia sp. | reverse complement strand
GGGTGTTTGCGTTCAAACTGTTACTATTCCTCTGCACTCAGGGAAGTCATGTAATCATTGAGTGAATCCAGGTTTGCGTAGATGGTTTCTATCGGTCTGCTGTTGATATATCCGTTGACTGCAGAAACGCCTGCCCAGCCAACAAGGGCGACAAGAATTGCCCATCCACAAATTTTGCCGATGATACGGTTCCTCTTTTCCTTTTTCATAATTTCTTTACGGTTTGCTTTTTCTTCCTTATAACGGTCAACTTTTGCCTGGCTCATATAAATCTCCTTCTATCACATTTTCTTACGCTTTTTCCTGCGCTTGTAATTGTTTTGTCAAGCTCGCTTCCATTCTAACCTATAATTGTGAAAAATGGATGAAAAAATATAAAAATACTATACCGCATTTGACATAAAAAAGCAACAAAAAAGCGTGAAATGATTCCTGAAAAAACAGAATCAGCCTTGTCATTTTGTCGAAAATTGGGTACAATTAATAGTCAGTGGAATTCATATGATAATAATAAAAAGAAATGAGGAAAAGCATGAGTTTAGCAGACAAAATTTTTGTAGATATGTGTAAAGATATTCTGGAGAACGGTACCAGTACGGAAGGTGAAAAGGTCCGTCCTCACTGGGAGGATGGTACCAGCGCCTATACCATCAAAAAATTCGGCGTTGTGAACCGCTACGATTTGTCCAAAGAGTTCCCGGCGATTACGCTGCGGAAAACGGCCATCAAGACCTGTACCGAGGAAATGCTCTGGATCTGGCAGAGAAAATCAAACAATATCCATGACTTAAACAGTACCGTCTGGGACGAGTGGGCGGATGAGACAGGATCCATCGGAAAGGCCTACGGTTATCAGCTGGGGGTAAAGCATCAGTACAAGGAAGGCATGATGGATCAGGTGGACCGTGTGATTTACGATTTAAAAAACAACCCATTCAGCCGCCGCATCATGACAAATATTTATGTGCACCAGGATTTGCATGAAATGCATCTTTATCCCTGTGCCTACAGCATGACCTTTAATGTGACCCAGAAGCCGGGGGACGACAAGCTGACCTTAAATGCAATCTTAAATCAGCGATCCCAGGACGTGCTGGCGGCAAATAACTGGAATGTATGCCAGTATGCAGTGCTGGTGCATATGCTGGCTCAGGTCTGCGACATGAAGGCAGGTGAGCTGGTACATGTGATTGCAGATGCCCATATTTACGACAGGCATGTGCCGATTATCCGGGAATTAATTGAAAGAGAACAGTATCCGGCACCGAAATTTACACTGAATCCGGAAATTAAAGATTTCTATCAGTTTACCACAAAGGATATCACCATTGAGGACTATGTGACAGGTCCTCAGGTAAAAAATATTCCCATCGCAATTTAAACGGGCCTTATATCGAAGCCCGTTTAAATTGCCAAAGCGACAAAAAGAGAAACAGGAGGATTACCATGAATTTAATCGCAGCAGTTGATAAAAACTGGGCCATTGGCAATAAAAATCAGCTTTTAGTCCGAATCCCGGCGGATCAGAAATTTTTCCGCGAGACCACCACAGGTAAAGTAGTGGTGATGGGACGAAAAACGTTAGAAAGCTTTCCAAACGGCTTACCGCTTAAGAACCGCACCAATATTGTGCTGACCCACGATCATACCTACAAAGTGCCGGGAGCAATCATAGTGCACGACATGGAAGCACTGCATGAGGAATTAAAAAAATACCCCAGCGAGGACATCTATATCATTGGCGGAGAGCAGATTTACCGTCAGCTTTTAGACGAGTGCGATGTGGCCCACATCACGAAAATTGATTTCGCTTACGACGCAGACGCATATTTCCCGAATCTGGACGAAAAACCGGAGTGGAAGATCACAGCGGACAGCGAGGAACAGACCTACTTTGATCTGGAATATTACTTTTACAAGTACGAGCGTGTAAAATAAGAAAAAAGTAACTGTTCAGGCCAGCCCTATGCATTTACTGCATAGGGCGTGAGAAAACTTAAATATTGTGGGAGCAAGCCCTCATCGCGGAGCGATTTTTATGGGCTTGCGGTCGTAATTATGAAGGTACTGAATAATTACGAAACTCCCATGCATTACAAACTTCGGCAACACCATAAATCTATTCCGCATGGGAGTTTCGTAAAATTGATGCACACATGCAGTAAACTGCATGGCGCGTGTACGAACCGCTCAGCGAGTGAGCGGTTCTGATTGGAAGTAGTGAATAGATAGAAAAAAAACAAGAAAGACGTGTAGTACAATGGAAAATTTTATATACAGCATCAATGTTACCCTCCCCATTTTTCTGGTGATGGTCATTGGATATATTTTAAAGCAAATCGGGATGCTGAACGATGATTTTGTTACAGTAGCAAATCGGTTTAACTTTAAAGTGACGCTGCCCTTTATGCTGTTTCGTGATATATCCGGTGTGGATATCCGGGCAGTATTTGACTTGAAATACGTGCTGTTTTGCGCGCTGGTTAGCACCGCCTGTTTCTGGCTCATCTGGGGCGGCACAAAGCTTTTTCTGAAAGACAAAAGCATGCGGGGGGCCTTTGTGCAGGCTTCCTTCCGCAGCAGTGCGGCAGTCATGGGACTTGCCTTTATCGAAAATATCTACGGTTCCTCGGCCATGGGACCACTCATGATCGTGGGGGCGGTGCCGCTTTACAATATTTTCTCCGTCATCGTGCTGACCTTTGAAGGGGCCCATGCGGGAGAGGAGAATAAATCCGAAAAAATAAAGCTGGCCTGCATCAACATTATAAAAAATCCGATTATTCTGGGAATTTTAGCAGGCCTTTTGGTGGCACTGCTGGGGATTGATTTTCCGGTCATTGTGGATAAAACGGTAAACAGTGTGGCACAGATGGCCACGCCGCTGGCGCTGATCACCATAGGAGCCGGATTTGAAGGGAGAAAAGCAGTGGCAAAAATGAAACCTACCATAGCAGCTTCTATGATTAAGTTGGTGATTCAGCCGCTCATTTTCCTGCCTCTGGCGGTATGGATGGGTTTTAATGGAGAAAAAATTATCGGAATTCTTATCATGCTGGCAGCACCTACGACACCAAGCTGTTACATTATGGCAAAGAATATGGACAATGACGGTGTGCTGACCGCCAGCGTGGTGGTAATGACGACACTGTTGTCGGCATTTACTCTGACGGGATGGATTTTTGTTTTAAAAACAGTAGGACTTATAGGGTAAAGTTTCTTGATGTATTATAATGTTCTTGATTTATCTTTGGATTCGATTGCTTTTTTTAAAAAGTTAAGTTATAGTATTGTTCAATACCCGCTATTTGTGAAAACAGAAACAGTTACAAAAATCTTTCAGAAATTAGGAGGATATTATGGATATAACAGGAAGAAAGTTATTTGTGAAAGCGTTGCAGGAAGAAGGCGTGGACACCATTTTCGGATATCCGGGTGGTACCGTGACCGATCTTTTTGATGAATTATATAAGCAGGACTGTATCGAAGTCGTCTTGCCGCGCCATGAGCAGGGACTGATTCACGAGGCGGAGGGTTATGCAAAATCCACCGGCAAGGTAGGGGTTTGCCTTGTGACCAGCGGCCCGGGAGCAACGAACATTATGACGGGACTGGCAGATGCCCATTACGACAGCATCCCGCTGGTGTGCTTTACCGGTCAGGTCCCCCTTTCTCTGATAGGAAATGATGCCTTCCAGGAAGTGGACATTGTAGGAATGACCCGCAGCATCACCAAATACGGGGTGACAGTGCGCAGACGCGAGGATTTGGGACGTATCATAAAAATGGCCTTCCACATCGCAGCTACTGGCAAGCCGGGACCGGTACTGATCGATATTCCCAAGGACATCCAGACGGCAACAGGACCGGCAGAGTACCCCTCCAACGTGCAGATTCGCGGCTATAAGCCCAATGAAAGTGTTCATGTAGGCCAGCTGAAAAAAGCATACAAACTGCTGCGCTCGGCGAAGAAACCGTTAATTTTAGCCGGAGGCGGTATTAACATATCAAAGGCAAATGATCAATTACTGCAGTTCGCAGAGAAAATGCAGATTCCGGTAGTTACGACCATTATGGGAAAAGGAGCGATTCCAACCACCCATCCTCTTTATGTGGGCAACAGTGGAATGCACGGAAAATATGCGGCCAACATTGCGGTCAGCAAATGTGATGTTCTCTTTTCTATCGGAACCCGGTTCAATGACCGGATTACCGGAGATTTAAATGAATTTGCACCGAAAGCCAAAATCGTACATATCGATGTGGATACGGCTTCCATTTCCAGAAATGTGGCGGTGGATGTACCGGTGGTTTCCGATGCCAGACTGGCGTTAGAAAAGCTGTTGGAGTGGGCAGAGACATTAGATACAGAAAAATGGCAGGAACAGATTGCGGAGTGGAACAAGACGAACCCTCTGGAAATGCGCAGAGACCACGGCATGACGCCGCAGATGATTTTAGAGCATATCAATAAAACCTTTGCGGATGCAATCTATGTGACGGACGTAGGACAGCATCAGATGTGGGCGACCCAGTATCTGGAATTGGACGCTTGGCATCAGATGATTACCTCCGGAGGTCTTGGAACCATGGGTTTTGGACTGCCGGCAGCAATCGGAGCGAAAATCGGCAATCCGGACAGAGAGGTAGTCTGCATTACCGGTGACGGCGGTCTGCAGATGAATATTCAGGAGATGGCTACCGCTGTGGTACAGGGGGCGCCGGTCATCATCTGCCTTTTCAATAACTATTACCTGGGCATGGTACGCCAGATGCAGCAGCTCTTCTATGGAAAACGTTACGCAGCCACCTGCCTGCGCCGCAGAAAGACCTGCCCGGCAAACTGCAAGGGGCCGAACGAGGCATGCCCGCCTTATACACCGGATTTTATTGCACTGGCAGAGAGTTACGGTGCTCACGGCATCCGTGTAGAGCGCGAGGAGGACATTCAGGCAGCATTAGATCAGGCCCGCACCTATAAAGATGCACCGACCATCATTGAATTTATGATAGCCACAGAAGAAATCGTGCTTCCCATGGTAAAAGGCGGAAACCCGATGAGTGAAATGATATTGAAATAGAAAGGAGCCACCTATGAAAAACAGATGGATTGCACTATATGTAGAGAACCAGGTCGGCGTCCTGGCCAAGGTTTCCGGCCTGTTTTCCGGAAAATCATACAACTTACAGAGCCTTACCGTTGGCACCACAGAGGATGAGACAGTGTCCCGCATGACAATCTGCGTGACCAGCGATGATGTTACCTTTGAACAGATCAAAAAACAGCTGAACCGCATGGTGGAGGTCATCAAAGTAATCGATCTGACTTCCGTGCCCATTCACATGAAGGAAATCCTGTTTGCAAAAGTGCTTCATATCAGTGCGGCGGAAAAACAGGAAGTATATCAGATTGCCCAGGTGTTCCATGTGGAAGTGGCTGATATCGGCAATGACAGCGTATTATTGGAGTGCAAGCTGACAGAGCGTCGGAATAACGAACTGATCACGTTGCTGAAATCCAAATTCCGCACCATTGAGGTGGTGCGCGGCGGAGCGGTGGCAATCGAGTCCATCAGTACATCCTGCCGATAAGAAAAACAAGAACAGCACTGTTTTGCTGCGTATATAACTGCGAAGACACCGGACAGTTATGTTAACCAGACAGAAGCAGTGCTGTTTTTTAAGTCTATATTTTTCGATTCAAAAATTCAATAAATTTTCCAAAATGCATCGGTGTTCCCTGCATTTCCTGTACTTTTAACCGATTCTCCTCATTAAAGCCAACCAGAATATTGTGATTTGCCTCCGAGAGATAATCGATAATACCATCAATATCTGACTTAATATTTTTCGGGCACTGGATATAAAGGTGCCGGTTCGCGCTGATGTGCAGTGTGTAGGAAATGCTGAAGTGGTACCAGAAGAACTTGTGCAGTGTGGAGTATTTGTAAATCCAGATGATTTCATCAATAGGCACAATGGCATTTCCATAAACAGAGGTCTCAATAAAAAAGTGTTCTGTGATGAACATATCCTCTGTTGCCAGCTGGGGCAGCGTAGCCAGTTCTTCTTCCGCCTGTTCCAACAGTTTTTTCGGATTTCCGAATAATGCCAGATCCTGGCAAGGCGGAGAAAGCACCGGAAAGCAGCTAAACAGAGTGAAAAACACGATGCAAAGCAGCGCGTAGGCACTGGTTGCAAAAAATACGGCAAACAGAATGCGGTTGCCCCATACGTTATAGCCGGGTTCACTTAAAAAGTACGGCGATACCTTGTTGCGGATGCCGTTTTCGGTCCAATTCAGGTCAGAAGAAAGCGTCACCAAAAGCGCATCAAAACTTTTGGAACCATGCAGGATTTTTCCCGTAATGGCAGCGGCATCAATTTCGGGAAGACCCTCTTCGCTTGTGCCGGGAGAGAGCAGTGCAATGACACATTCGTCGCCGCGCATGGTATAGTAATAGTAACCGGTGGTGCGTCCGAACTGGACCTGGGTGTAGCCGGTAAATTTCAAATCGTAAAATGTGGTAGTGACATATTCCATATCATTCCGGTATGCGGTCTCTAATGCCATTGAGTCGTCCAGTGCGTCCGGGGACAACAGGGAAGACAACGAAAAAATATACCAGAGTGCAGCCAGCACCAATAGATATAAAATGGGGGTAAATAGTCTGCGCCTGTAAAATGCCTTTATGTTTTTGGTAATATAATGTTCGTAATTTTCGAGCATAAGCTTTTCATCCTTTTCCTGGAAGTTGACAAATCAGAACTTTTTGCAGATAATTAGCCTGCTTTCTATTCAAGTATACTTGTTATAGGGAAAATAATCAAGTTTTGTACCTTGAAATTATGTATTAAAATTGATAGTATATCGGTGATAGGGTTCGCGAGGTGATTTCTTTCATTAAGTAAGTTATCGGAAGTAGTCTTGCAATTTTCAATAAAAGGCTCAGATATATGCCGACAATTGTTTTCGGCAGGCAGCTGAGAGCGAATGAAAAGTATAATGAAAAAGGAGTAATCCCGGATTAGGGCCGGGTGAACAGGAGAGAGAAGTGGAAGCATACAGCAGTTTTGCCCGGGTGTACGATCTTTTCATGGATAATGTGCCTTATGAAGAGTGGAGTCAGTATCTGATCGGGCTTTTAAGAGAATATGGAATCTATGATGGTCTGGTGTTGGATTTAGGCTGCGGGACCGGAAAAATGACCCGGCTGCTGGCACGGGCTGGATACGATATGATTGGTGTGGACAATTCAGAGGACATGCTGGAAATTGCGCGGGATGGCAGCAGTAGTTGTGATATGGACGAGAAAGAAAAAACACCTGATACATTCGTGGAAAATCAATCGGCGGATATTCTCTATTTACTTCAGGATATGCGGGAGTTCGAACTTTTCGGAACGGTGCGTGCCATCGTCAGTATATGTGATTCCATGAATTACATATTAGAGGAAGAGGATTTGCGACAGGTATTTGGGCTTGTAAATAATTATCTGGATCCCAGAGGTATTTTTATCTTCGATTTGAACACAGTATATAAGTACAGAGAACTGCTGGGCGAGACGACCATCAGTGAGAATCGTGAGGAAGGAAGCTTTATCTGGGATAATTTTTTTGATGAGGAAGAAAATATTAATGAATACGACCTGACACTTTTTATACGGGAAGAAGGAGATTTATATCGGAAATATGAGGAGGTACATTATCAGCGTGCCTATGAGCTTAAGACCATAAAGCGTCTTTTGACGGAGGCCGGGCTGGAGTTTGTGGCAGCTTATGATGCCTTTACCAAAGAACCCGTGCGGGATGACAGTGAGCGCATCTATGTGATTGCCAGGGAACATGGAAAATGACAAAAGCCAAGCTAAGACGATAAGAAAATAGAATCAATACAAAAAATAATGGGAAACAGATGAGTAGAAAATGAGCGTAACAGGAGGATTTATGAACGATTATATTGTACGTGCAACAGCGGCAAACAGCCAGATTCGGGCTTTTGCCATTACATCAAAAAATATGGTGGAGGATGCCAGACAGGATCATGGTACCAGTCCGGTCATCACCGCTGCTTTAGGAAGACTGCTTTCGGCGGCAGCGATGATGGGAACCATGATGAAGGGGAAAAAGGATCTGTTGACCATCCAGATCCAATGTGGTGGACCGGCGCAGGGAATGACGGTGACCGCTGGTTCTGATGGCTATGTCAAGGGTTTTCCGAAGGTGGCAGATGTGATGCTTCCGCTAAATAGTAAAGGTAAATTGGACGTGGGCGGAGCTCTTGGACTCGGTGTGATGAGTGTGATCAAGGATATGGGGTTAAAGGAGCCTTACGTGGGACAGATTGCCCTGCAGACCGGCGAGATTGCAGAGGATTTGACTTACTATTTTGCCACCTCAGAGCAGATTCCTTCTGCGGTAGGCCTGGGCGTTCTGGTAAATCCGGACCAAACGGTAAAGCAGGCGGGCGGATTTATCATCCAGCTGATGCCCTTTACCCAGGACGAGATTATCGATAAGCTGGAGAAAAAGATTGCAGAGATTGCTTCCGTTACCGAGATGCTGGAACAGGGGAATACGCCGGAACAGATATTAGAGATTATATTAGGTGAATTCGGACTGGAAATCACAGATACTGTGGAGACCGGTTTTCGGTGTGACTGCTCTAAGGAGAGGGTGTCAAGAGCCCTTGCCACTTTAAGCAGAAAGGATCTGGATGAGATAATCAAAGATGGAGAGTCCATTGAGGTAAAATGTCAGTTCTGTAACAGGGCCTATGAATTCACTGTGGAGGATTTGAAAAAGTTATATGGAGGAAAAATATGGATCAGGGATTTATAAAAGTTGCAGCGGCAACGCCAAAAATCAGAGTGGCAGATACAGTATACAACACAGAAGTCATTTGCGACTGCATTCGTCAGGCCGCAGAAAAAGGAGCAAAGGTCATCGTATTGCCGGAACTGGCGATTACAGGTTATACCTGCAGCGATTTGTTCCTGCAGGAAAAGCTGCTTTCCGAAGCAAAAGAGGCACTATTCCGGATTGCCGGATTTACGCAGAATCTGGACGGAATCGTTTTTGTGGGACTTCCCCTTTCCTATAATGGAAAGTTATATAATGTGGCAGCAGTCATAAACAGAGGCCGGATTCTTGGCTTTGTGCCGAAAACCTGCATTCCCACCTACAATGAATTTTATGAAGGCCGTCATTTTGCCCGCGGCATGGAGCAGCCGGTCCAGGTGGAGCTTGCCGATGGCAGCAGAGTGCCGATGGGAACAAAATTGTTGTTTACCTGCCGGGAAATGCCGGAACTTGTGGTCGCGGCGGAAATTTGTGAGGACTTATGGTCACCGGAGCCGCCCAGCATTCGTCATGCGCGAAACGGTGCCACGCTGATTGTAAATCTTTCGGCCTCCAATGAGATTACCGGCAAGGATGTTTACCGCCGAGAGCTGGTGGCAGGACAGTCGGCCAGACTTTTGTGTGGTTATGTGTATGTCAGTGCCGGGGATGGGGAGTCTACCCAGGACCTGGTATTTTCGGGGCATAATATTATTGCCGAGAATGGCCGTTTGTTAAAGGAATCTGTACGTTTTCAAAATGAAGAGATTTATTCTGAGGTTGATCTGCAAAGGCTTTTGACAGAACGCCGCAGAATGTCCAGCTTTGAGATGCTGCAGGAGGAATACTGCCGGGTAGAATTTTCATTAAAGATGGAGAGAACACAGCTGACCCGTTTTATTGATCCGATGCCCTTCGTGCCGGGAGGCAAGGCAGACCGCGAAAAACGTTGTGATGAGATCTTGGCAATGCAGGCCATGGGCTTGAAAAAACGGTTGGAGCATACGAATTGTAAAACTGCAGTCATTGGAATTTCCGGTGGATTGGATTCTACGCTGGCCCTACTTGTGACCGTGCGGGCTTTTGATATGCTGGGAATGGATCATAAGGGAATCAAAGCGGTGACGATGCCGGGCTTTGGCACTACGGACCGTACCTACGACAACGCAGTGAATCTGATCCGGTGTCTGGGGGCTGATTTCGTAGAAGTGGACATAAAGGATGCCGTGCTGACCCATTTTAGAGATATTGGACAGGAGTCCTCCGTGCATGACGTGACTTATGAGAACAGCCAGGCGAGAGAGCGCACACAGATTTTGATGGATATTGCAAATAAGACCGGCGGAATGGTAATCGGAACAGGTGACCTTTCTGAATTGGCATTGGGATGGGCTACCTATAATGGGGATCATATGTCCATGTATGGGGTAAACAGCTCTGTGCCAAAGACCCTGGTGCGTCATCTGGTGCGCTATTATGCGGATACCTGCGGAGAGAAAGTGTTAGAACAGGTATTGCTTGATGTGCTGGATACACCGGTGTCACCGGAGCTGCTTCCGCCGGAGGACGGAAAGATATCTCAAAAGACGGAGGATATCGTAGGACCTTACGAACTTCACGATTTTTATCTTTATAATATGTTGAGACAGGGATTTTCTCCTGCAAAGGTCTATCGCCTGGCGAAGCTTGCTTTTGCAGAAACCTATGATGATGCTACCATTTTAAAATGGGAAAAGATATTCTATCGCAGATTTTTTGCGCAGCAGTTCAAGCGCTCCTGCCTGCCGGACGGCCCGAAGGTGGGAAGTGTAGCGGTGTCTCCGCGAGGCGACCTTCGGATGCCTTCGGATGCATGTGCACGCATCTGGTTAGATGAACTGGAAGGTTTGACAGAAGGCTGATAACGGGTCTGCCGGTAAAAAAAGGTAACGGTGAAGGCATCTGAACTGTTATTAAAAAGAATGGAGGATATTATGCAATATCGCAAAGATAAAAAGGGCAATGATATATCCGCATTGGGATATGGCTGTATGCGTTTCACCAGGAAGGGAAACGCTGCTGACATCGACAAGGCAGAAAAAGAAGTCATGGCAGCAATCGAGGCCGGCGTCAACTATTTTGATACGGCTTACGTCTATGCGGGAAATGAGGCTGCGGTGGGGGAAATCCTGCACCGCAATAAGTGCCGTGAGAAAATATATCTTGCTACCAAGCTGCCCCATTACCTGATCAAATCCATTGACGGAGTGGAGAAAATGTTTCAGGAGGAACTGCGCCGCCTTCAGACAGATTACATAGACTATTATCTGATGCACATGCTCACCGACATCCCTACCTGGGAAAAATTGAAAAAAATTGGGATGGAGCAGTGGATCGAGAATAAGCTGGCATCGGGGCAAATTCGCAACATCGGCTTTTCTTATCACGGAAATTCGGACATGTTCAAACAGCTGGTGGACGCCTATGACTGGGTTTTCTGTCAGATCCAGTATAATTATATGGATGAACATTCCCAGGCCGGAGTGGAGGGACTTCGCTACGCCAGCAAAAAAGGATTGCCGGTCATCATCATGGAGCCTCTTCGCGGCGGCAGGCTGGTAAATCTGTTGCCGGAGTCTGCCAAAGAACTGTTCCGACAGGATGAGGAAGGACGTACCCCGGCAGAGCTGGCTTTAAAATGGCTGTACGACCAGCCTGAGGTGACCTGCGTTCTCTCCGGCATGAATTCCATGGAGATGGTGGAGCAGAATGTGAAGACGGCATCCGAATCTCCTGTGGGCTGTCTGACGGAATCCGACCGGGCGTTGATAGAAAAAGTAAAGGCCGAAATAGAAAAAAATGTAAAGGTAGGCTGTACCGGCTGCGGTTACTGTATGCCCTGCCCGAAGGGCGTGGATATCCCCGGTACTTTCCGATGCTACAATGCCGTATATTCGGAAGGCAAAAAATCCGGACGGCACGATTATCTTCAGTGCACGGCTTTCCGCAAGGATACCAGCAGTGCGTCCCAGTGCGTCGGCTGCGGAAAATGTGAGAGTCACTGCCCGCAGCACATTGCTATCCGGCAGGAATTAAAAAATGCAGCCGCAGAACTGGAAGATTTCCGGTACAAATTCATGAAAAAAGGAATACAGTTGCTGAAATTATGGTAGAAAAAAAGGTTGTTGCTATTTTGCAACAACCTTTTTTCCATGACGAATCGTTCTTCTTTCTCTGACCGGAAGGCAAAATGCATTGACGCCGTAGACCAGCCGGTATATCACAGCCGCCATAAGAATTCCGGTAATCACATCAAAAACAGAATGCTGTTTTAAGAACATAGTGGATAATATAATACTTGTCATCAGCAGAGCCGAACCATAACGAACCGCCCTTTTCTCTTTGAAATTCTCCGAATGCCATACAGAAAAATTGACAACAATCGAATTATACACATGGATGCTCGGAAACAGATTCGTGGAGGTATCCGTGGAGTAAAGCTGTTTTACCATTTCCACAAAAATATTATCCCTCTCAAAGGTCGTAGGGCGAAGGTAATGTCCGTTCGGATAAAGGTATGACACAATTAAAAAAACAGTCATTCCCGTAAAAAGTGCAATACACAGACGAAAATATTCATCTTTATTCTTGAAATAAAAATACACAACACCCCAGGCTACATAGCCGAACCACAGCAGGTAGGGAATGATAAAATATTCACAGAACGGAATATAATCGTCCAGTGCCATATGTATCACGTGAAAATGCGTGGTAACTGTTTTTTCCAGGTAGCTAAAACCAGTCAGATACACCAGAAAGTACAGCAAAAGAACGGCGTGTTTATTTTTCTCTATAAAAGTACTTGTAAGTTTCGATGTTCTTGTTTTCAATGGAATCCCCTCTTTGATTGTATTATGCTTTCAAATGATATTTTTTGTTTTATATGTCTGTATTTTTGTATGATACGTTTACTTTTCGGATTATAGCACAGGGGATTTCCGGAAACAATTCACTTCCTTTTTTCTTAAGAAATTTTATTCAATTTTTAAGAAAAAGTTTAGTAGTATGTTGTTTTTTGGAATATTTTGAGTCGTAAATAAAACAGATATTTTACACAAATATTACGAAAACCGTAATTTGTTGACAAGTGAAATTAGGTCTTTATAATAGAAGATGACTTTGTGTGAAACGAATCGGTTTTGCTGCATAAAATGATAGGAAGAAGATCAGGAAACCTGGTGGCTTTGGAACGTGGGGAGTTCACCAAAGTTATAGTTTGGAGGAAAAGAAAAAGAAATGAAGAAATCAAAATCAGGATTAAAAATATGGATAATCGCGGCCTGCATCGCAGCGGCCCTTATTGTGGTCTATCTGGTTTTTGTACTCTTTTTTCAAAGCCATTTTTGCTTTGGAACCTCGATAGATGGAATCGATGTTGGTGGCTGCAGTGTGGAAGAGGTAAAGCAGCTGATTGCCGAAGAAATTGATAAATATTCGCTGGAAATTTCCGTGCGGGAGGGCGATAGCGAAGAAGTTTCGGGCAGCAGCATCGGAGTCGAACCGGTTTTTAACGGGGAAATAGAGGAAATGTTAGAACAGCAGAACAGCTTTGCCTGGCTGGGAATTCTATTTGAAAAAAGAGAGCTGGAACTGGAAAAAACAGTTTCTTATGACGAGGCGGCGTTAAAGAGCGTATCATCGAAGCTTTCCTTTATGCAGAAGGAAAACCAGCGTGAGCCGGTGGATGCCACCTGTTCTGAATACATCAAAGGAGAAGGATATGTGTTGATTCCGGCCGATTTCGGAACCACAATAAAGGAGCAGAAATTTTATGAAGTGGTGGACGAGGCAATCCGGGCATTAGAACCCCGGGTGGATTTAGACAAAAAGGATTGCTATGAGGAGCCGGCCATTTTGGATAACGACAAAAAGCTTCTCTCCATGATCGAAGACTTGAACCACTATGCAGATATGACGATTACATATGATTTTATGGAAAAAACAGAGGTTCTGGACGGGGAAATCATCAGCACCTGGCTGCACGTGGAAGATTGGAAGGTATACCTTGATGAGGAGGCTGTTCTTGCGTATGTGAAGGATCTGGGCAAAAAGTACAACACGGCTTACCAGCCTAAGACCCTGGAGACCTCCTACGGAACCACAGTCACGATTTCAGGCGGCTTTTATGGGTGGCGTATTGACAGCAGCGGCGAGATGGAGCAGCTTCTTGCGGATCTGGAAGCAGGGGAGGATGTAAAACGGGAGCCGGTATACCTGCAGACAGCCAACAGCCATGGAGAAAATGATTACGGAGATTCTTACGTGGAAATTAACCTGACCGCTCAGCATCTGTTTTTATACGAAGATGGTGAACTGGTGGTAGAAAGCGATTTTGTTTCCGGTGATGTGGCGGACGGAAATGCTACGCCTACCGGGGCTTTCGGCCTGACCTATAAGACAAAAAATGCCATTTTGCGGGGCGCGGATTATGAAACTCCGGTAACCTACTGGATGCCATTTTATGGAGATTATGGAATGCACGATGCTACCTGGCGCAGCAAATTCGGCGGTAATATCTATAAAACGAATGGTTCTCATGGCTGCATCAACATGCCGCTTTCGGTGGCAAAGACCATTTATGAGGTGGTAGAAAAAGGCTATCCTGTGTTAGTCTATACCCTTCCCGGCACGGAGAGTATCGCGGTGCAAAAACAGGATGCGCAGACAGTCGTTAACCTTATAAATACGATTGGCATTGTGACGTTAGAGAGCGAGAATGCAATCAACATTGCAAGGAATTTGTACAACGCATTGCCGGAGAGCGCAAGGGAATATGTCACGAACTATGACACCCTGGTGGCAGCAGAGGCAGCACTGGCCCAGTTGAAGGCAGAGGCTCAGCCGGCAGAACAGCCGGCAGGATGAGCCGATAATATACAAAATTTTTTTATCCCCATACCCTGGAAAATATTTAATGCCGGGGCCTGGGGATTTTTTTTGCATAATAAGAAGCATCGCCTCCCGGAAGGCCATTTTTTTGCGTGATTTATCACAAATGCGGCCCACGCTTTTTTGAAAGATTCTACAAAAGTGGAACCGCTTGCGCATAAATCAAAATTATTCTGTTGAAAAGATAAAACACTGAAAAAATGAGAAAAATAAAGAAAATCAAGGAAAAAGAGGCGAAAAAGTAAGAAATAAAAAATGAAAATGGGGATTGCTTTTTCGAAAAAAAAGTATAATAATATAACGTAGTTGCGCAACGTGCGCACAGGGGGAAGTTTGGAATGAATAATACGGAAAAGAATATTACGATTGCAGATGTGGCAGATGCGCTGGGAGTATCCAAAACTACTGTGTCCCGCGCGATTTCAGGAAAGGGACGAATTGGAAAGGAGACCAGAGAGCGCGTTTTAGCATACATAGATGAACATGATTATATGCCAAATGTCATTGCAAAAGGGCTGGCGCAGTCTAAGACCTACAATCTCTGCGTTGTCATGCCCGGAGATTATGAGGTAGTGGATTGGAACTTTTTCCAGACCTGCCTGTTTGGAATTCAGGAGATGGCTCAGACCGAAGGGTACGATATCCTGTTGACTATGAGCCGGATCAATGACATCTCTTCGCTGGAACGGGTCATTGTCAATCGAAAAGTGGATGGCGTCATTCTGATGCGCACCTTTTTGGAGGACGAACAAGTGGAATTCCTGACAAAAAAGAAGATTCCCTTCGTGACCACCGGCAGCAGTCCTTATGAGGGCGTGATCCAGATTGATCATAACCACAGAAGTGCCTGTAAGGAACTTACATCCATCATGCTTATGAAAAACATGAAGAGAATCGCTCTGGTAGGTGAAGATGAAGGCTACGTGGTAACCCAGAGCAGACTCCGCGGTTTTCGGGATGCCTATGTTCAAATGGGGATTCCGCTGGATGAAAAACTGCTGTTTTTAAACCCGGAAAACCGGATACGCATTGATAAGACAGTAGATGAGATATTACAGAAGAATGTGGATTGTATCCTTTGTATGGATGACGCGGTTACCGGCCGGGTATTAAAGGTGCTGCGGGAAAAGCATATCAATGTGCCAAAGGATGTGAGAGTGGCATCCTTCTATGACAGTACGATGTTGGAGGATAATGTACCTTCTATTACATCCTTGTACTTTAATGCGAAAGAGCTTGGTATGGTAGCATGCCGGACTTTGATGAACCTGATTGAGGGGAAAGAAGTGGAGCAGCGCACTCTTTTACCCTATAATGTGGTGCTCAAGGAGTCGACAAAATAGAAGTCAGGTAGTCGAAACACCGGAAAATGCAAGGTTTAACGGTTGCACAATAGATGAAAAAAAGATTGCAGTAAAAAAATACCAACAAAAGGATTGTGCATTTTTGCTAAAAAAATATAGAATTAATTATCAAATATACACATTGACACAAAACAAACCGAGATATATACTTAAACGGTAGAACAACCGATTGCGCAATAAGGTGCACAAAACTGCCCCAAATGGGTATCTATCGCGTAAGATGGGTGCATGCGGCGAGGCGCAGGTGGTGTTTTATAGATTCATATTTTTTATTGGACGAGAGTCCAAAAAGCAAGAGGGAGGCATTTCTAAAATGAAGAAAAAACTTTTAAGCGCATTGCTTTGTGTGAGCATGGCAGCTACATTGGTGGCTGGATGCGGAAGCAATGAGACACAGGAAGACAACAGTGGAAACAACGAAAGCAAGGTTGTTGACACTCAGAAGGAGACCGATTCTGCTTCCGGAGATGCAGCAGCTGATCCGATAGCAAACTTAATCGCAGCTACCGAAGGAACCGTAGAGATTGACTTATGGTGTTCTGAACTGCCGGCTTACCAGGAGGCTATGGCTACATTGGTAGAAGAGTTCAAGGCTCAGTACCCTGATGTAGATTTCAACATCACCATCGGTGCATGCTCTGAGGCAGATACAAAAGACCGTGTTCTTGAGGATGTTGAGGCAGCTGCAGATGTATACGTGTTTGCAGATGACCAGATTCAGGAACTTGTAAATGCTGGTGCACTTCAGGCAGTAAGCAACACATTTACATATGATG
>JAGASC010000152.1 GCA_017621905.1 Roseburia sp. | reverse complement strand
GGTTTCATCACAGTTTAATAATGGCCTGTCCGGATCCTGCCCCACAATGAGAAAGGTCTGACCGGGAGCAATTGTGACTTCTTCCACGGAATCTACCTGCGGCTGCAATTCTGTGAACATATCCAATATACTGATATTTTCTGCCGTCTCTGTCTTCTGTATCACCATCCATACAAAGTAAATCTGCTCTTCTGTAAATGGAATTTCCAGCGCTTCAAAATACTGCTGACTCATCTCTGCCAAATTTTCGTCTCCTAATAAAATCAACAGTAATGCATATTTTCTCGCCAGATTATAATTTTCTTTCAAGCCATCCTCTAAACTCTTCTGCTGAGACCACAGGAACATAAACGAGTTTTCAATCTGTTCGAACTCTGTGTCTCCACTCCCGGTGCCGCTCAATTCTCCTGCCATTTTACTGATTTTTCCCACCAGGTTCTGCAGCGGTCTTGTGTTGTACAATGCTAGCAAATACGACAACAGTACCGCCAGCAGAAGCATCATAAACAAACTGGAAATATATGCCGAGCTTAATACTCCATATCGTTCCAAAAGATCGGATGGCTGCGGAAACGTAATCCGGTAGTAAATTGGATACTCCTTGGAAGCAATTTCAATCTGGTAACCTTTTGAAATTTCTCTGGATGTATAAAAAATGGGCTCTCCGGAAAGATTCAACACCTCAATCCCTATAATTTCCCCGTTGTTAAGCTTCGCCATATTTTGGTTAAAGGTGTTCCTGTTCAGAATAATAATCAGACTCGTGGGAGGCGAGGCAACATCGATCAAACTATTGACCAACGCAATATTACGCCGGTTTCCTATATTATATTCCGCTTCCCCAAAGGCAGAAGAACTACTCCTTTGCTTTGCCGCTTCCAGTACCGCATCAATATCCAAATCACAGCGTTTACTAATACTGGATTTATATTCCAATTCCGAAAACCATCCCTGCTGATTTAAGACAGTTCCTCTTTCCGGCATATAAACAGCAATATCTACAATAGAATCATCTGTAGCAAAATAGCGTAACAATTCTGCCTGGCATTCCAGCCTCTGCAATTCGGTAAATTCCTTCAAAAAGACATCTGAGGATGTGGAAAGCTTTTTTACCCAGGTGATTCCGGAAATTTCATTCATCAGCTTACGAATATTACTTAACCGGTTATCAATTTCAGCGGAACAGTTTTCTGCGCTGCTTTGATAGCGGATTTCCATTTTTTCCTCTTGGTATTTCGCCTTGTTCCACAAAAAGAACAGGGCCACAACCACGCAGATTCCGAAAAAAATAGAGGTAAACAACTTCATATTACGCCAGAAATATTTACTGAATTTTCTTTCCATCATATCTACCTCCTCTGGATACGGAATTGCCTTTTGTATACAACAGTAAAGCCGGGCAATCTGATGTTTTATCTCATATCATATTACCCAGCCTCTTGCCTAACTATTCATTGCAATGCACACGTCAGCCAGTCGACCTATGCATTGCAACGGAATCCAGCCCATAGAAACAGTCGACTCTGACGACTTGCCTGCGGTGCGGAGCTGGATTCATGGGCCGTTCTTCATATTGGTATTACACCCACGCCCCACAGCGGAATGCGCGGCGCAGGTGTAATACGTAACAACGATTCAATTTGCCGGACAGCTATGTATTTACTGCTGACTTGCGGTAAAACGATCATATCGTGCCTGCTGAACAGCGATTAATTCATCCAGCCCAAGCTCCTTTAACTCTTCCACATAAGTATCAAAATCATCAAGGGATAAAGTACCAAGTGCAAGCTTCATACACAACTCATCTGAATAAGTCTGAAGGCCGGTCAGAACCTTATTGATCACTTCAGTCTCCTCATCGGTCGCCATGGCCAGGTAACCGTCCAGCATCAACGGACACCATTGTTCATAATCAGCAGCTTTTCCTATGGCCTCAACCTTGATTTCAGTTTTTCCTGACTTTGATAACTCATTCTCTTTCCAATCTTCATATGTATTATAGTCCGTGCCTCTCTGCACGCGTGGCAGGATTCCACCCCACAAAGGAGAACCTGAGCCACATTTTCTCTCACCCTTTTCCTCATTGGTCACACCGTTAAGCAGAGATTTTCTTACACCATCTACGATTTCATAATCTTTTCCTTCAATTCCCCAGCACACAAGTTCCATATACTCTTCTGAGTAAATCATGTCAAAGAATCTGATTACGGCTTCCTGATCCGTACAAGATTTTGTCACGCAGTAACGATCCCATACAAGCTGATTTGATTCTACTTCCTTCCAGGGTGTAATTCCCTCCACCGCACCAGTCAGAGTAAAGACAGGCTCATAATCGACGCCTTCCGCACCATTTGTAACATAACTATTAAGATAAGTTGCGCCATCATAAGCATACCAGGAGCTGACAAGGTTATCTGCCAGACGCTGGGTTCCAAGATCGCCGGAGCCGAAGGTAGAAGGATCAAGTAAGCCTTCCTGAACCAACTGGTTTACGTAGGAAAAGTAATCTTTAATACCTTCCTGATACCAGGGCGATATAATTTTATTGTTCGCAACATCCAAAGAAACCAGTCCATTGCCAAGACCAAATATCTGTGCAAGTCCATTATTAAAGTATTGCACATCGAGCAACATAATTTCGTCCTGCTGTCCATTGCCATTGGCATCCTCTTCACGGAATGCACGAATTGCATCGGTAAACTCATCCAGCGTTTGAGGCATTTCCATATTTAACTTATCCAGCCAGTCCTTGCGAATTTCAAGTCCCAATCCCTGTACGACTGCTTTTCCTTCAAAGCTATCTCCTCTGTGCAAATTCGTGAACCAATAGATTTCCCCGTTCTCCTTTTGGATCAGCGGATATCCGGTATCGTAATCTTCCGTGTACATCTTTTCAATATTACCGTTGCTGTACTGGTCGATCAGTCCACTGAGTTCCTGAATCGTGCCCTGTTTTCCCATAGATAAAAGAGACGAATCATCGATTACGGAAACGTTTACAATATCCGGCAAATCGGAAGAAGCCATACGAGTCTGAACAACCACCTGATATTGATCGCTTGGAACAACCTCAAGCTCCAGATTCAGTCCATATTCTTTTGCCAGCTCCTGTAAAGCCTGCCACACCTCGTACTCCTCACGTTCCTCATACTTGATATACTTGTTTCCCGGATCCGGTCCAAGAATCTTCAGCGTGTGAAGTTCTTCTGTACTGCTGTCAGATGATTCCTGACCCTGCGCGGATGTGTCTTTGTTTTCAGCAGACACCTCCTCACTGTTCTTGCCGCTGTTCCCAGCCTCTCCGTTGTTGCCACAGCCTGTCAGACTTGTAACGAACAATGACAGTGTCAAAACTGCTGCAGCTGCTTTCATGTGTTTTCTCATTTTTTTTCCTTCCTTTCTCTTATTTGTTATTTGTGTTATTTTAAGATTAGCCCTTTAAGGAGCCAACCATGACACCTTTGATAAAATATTTCTGAAAAAATGGGTATGTAAAAATAATCGGCAGCGTAGTAAAAATGATCATCGAATATTTTAGCTGTGTTGCCGAAAACATTCTTTCCATTGCATCCTCTATTTCTGTTGAATTAAGTTCACTCAGGTTGACTGACATCTGTACCAAAACCCGTTTCAGATACATCTGCAGTGGCTGCAAATCCGAGCTGGGCAGATAAACCTGTGCGTTAAACCAGCTGTTCCACATTCCCACAATACTGTAGATGGAGACTACCGCCAGAACCGATTTTGACACCGGAAGAAATATTTGAAACAGAATACGCAAATGTCCGGCACCATCCATTTTGGCAGATTCACGCAATTCCTCCGGCAGACCGCTAAAAAAGGTTCGTACCAGAATCATATTCCAAATATTGAAAGAGGCAGGCAGAATAATCGCCCAGCGGGTCCCATAAAGCCCCAGTTCATTGATCAAAAGGAATGATGGAATCAACCCACCGCCAAAATACATCGGAATCAGCAGAAAGGCTACAAAAAATTTGCGTCCGCGCAGCCCTGAGACCGTGAGCGGATAGGCGCCCAGCACCGATGTTACCAGTATAAGAACTGTACTCGCCACCGTGTAAATAATGGTGTTTCCGTAGGCTTTCCACAACTGGATATCTTTAAACAACAGCGTATAGGACTCCAGCTGAAAACCCTTCGGATATAAAAATACCGACATGGAATTTACAGCTTCCGGTGAGCTGACCGACATGATAAAAACGTAATACATAGGATAAAGTGTAATCACACAGACTATTCCGCAAAACAGAATACAAAATATATCAAATGCCATTGCACCTGCACTGACCTTCTTTTTCTTTTTTAAACCTTGACGTGCCATACTTTAACACATCCCCTTTCTATTATTATTGATAAAAGTTCAGCCAATTACCTTACCACAGAGAATAATCAGCAACCTTGGCTGAAACCTTATTGGCAATAAAGATCAATGTAAAATTCAACACAGAGGTAAAAAGCCCAACCGCTGTACCGAAACTGAACCGGCCTCCCAGAAGGCTATCCCGGTAAACATATGTACCAATCACATCCGCCGTTTCATACGTTGCAGGATTGTACAACAAAAGGATCAGATCTGTATTCGTACCCAACATTCCGCCAATCGCGAAAATGAGCAAAAGCATAATCGTAGGCTTAATCGAAGGCAGTGTGATATACCACATCTGCTTGGCACGGTTTGCACCGTCCATCCGCGCTGCCTCATACAGATTCATGTCAATGGAGGACATGGCGGATAAATAAAGGATACTATCCCATCCAAAATTCTTCCAGACCGTTGTGATGGTATATATAATGGGAAAGGCCTTGGGATCCATATTATACACTTTTGTTGAAAACCCCATCATTTTTCGTACCACATTAATGATTCCATTTGTATCCACGAAGGAAAGCACCATACCTGCTACAATAACATTGGATATGAAATAAGGCAGATAACTCGCGGTCTGTACTATCTTCTTATAGGAATGATTTTTAATTTCATTAAGAATCAGCGCAAATATAATCGGCGTTATAAAACCGAAAACCAAATGCAGCCCATTCAGAACCAATGTATTGCGGATTAACCGCGGAAACGTCTTTGAGGTCAGAAAGTCCACAAAATGCTGCAGTCCGACCCATTTGGTGCTGCCATCAAATGAAATGATTGACGATCCTGGAATATAATCCTGAAATGCAATCAAAATTCCATAAAGAGGTATGTAACAAAAAATAAAAATAAGAGCAAAGGTAGGAAACATAATCAGCATCAATTCCGCCTGTTCTTTCCAGCTGATTTTTTTCTGATAATTTTTCTTTCTTTTTTCATTTTGGTTTGCTCCGCTCTTTCTCATTGTATCTTTGAGCTTCAAATTCATTCATCCTCGCTTTCATTATAGTTTTATGCAATATTGCTATTTTTTGCGATTTTTCTTCGCGATTTTTATTATAACAGCCACCTTTTTTCTTGTATATAAACACTTTTTTCATCATATTGTGAGAAAATTGTTTCTTGTGTGTTGGATATTATTATGATATTAATTAAATGAAATACCTAACCATATTTAATCTATTTCAAATAGGAGGAAATCATATGTCAGAGAATTTAGATGACCGTCTTGTCAAAATTGGAGTGATCGGTGTCGGAGGAAGGGCGATTGGCCTGATAGACACACTGGCACAAATGAAATTCGTGGAGATTGTCGCACTGTGCGACATCAAAGAAGAGCGTATGGAGGACGGGATCCGCACAATCCGTCAATATGCGGATTACCCGGTATCCTGCTATACCGATTATCATGAACTGCTCGCACGGAAAGAAATTGAGGCTGTTATTATTGCGACCTCGTGGAACGAGCATATAAGAATCGCAATCGCTTCCATGAAAGCAGGAAAATATACCGGATTCGAGGTCGGCGGTGCCTCTTCCATTGCTCAATGCTGGGATTTAGTACGTACCTATGAAGAAACCGGTAGCCCTTGTATGATGCTTGAAAACTGCTGCTATGGTCAATATGAGCTTGCTGTTCTGAACATGATCCGGAAAGGCCTGTTTGGGGAAGTCATTCACTGTGAAGGCGGATATCAACACGATTTACGTGGTGTGGCTGAAATCATACATAAAGGATATCAGCGTTCCTATCACCATATGTACCGCTGCGCTGATCTCTATCCCACACATGAGGTCGGACCGATTGCAAAATACCTTAATATTAACCGCGGCAATCGATTCTTAACACTTACCTCCACCGCTTCTAAGAGCCGCGGACTTGACATTCGCGCTACGAAAGCTTACGGAGAGCACAGCCCAATCTGGCACAGACACGCATTGGGTGACGTTGTAACCACTGTAATCAAGTGTGCCGGTGGCGAAACTGTCACCCTCGTACATGACACTTCACTCCCCCGCCCTTACACTCGCGGCAATGTCGTTCATGGAACCAAGGGAATTTGGATGGAGGTCAACCACTCCATGTATTTTGAGCCGGAAAACTTTACTACCGAGGATGAATCAACAGAAATTGTGGAACACAAATGGAAAGACGCAGATACTTATGTTAAGAAATATCAGCATCCTATCTGGGATCGCTTCTTAAATGACGGCGTGACTGGCGGCCATGGCGGCATGGATTACCTGGTTCTGCGCGCATTTATTTATAGCGTCCAGCATCATATTGGACTGCCGATTGATGTTTATGATTCCGCCACATGGATGGCAATTACCTGCCTTTCCGAGGAATCCATCGCCAAAGGAAGTATGCCGGTCTCTGTTCCGGATTTCACAAACGGTGATTGGATTTTAAAGAAACCAATGCCGGATAGTCCCTGGTCTCTGGATGTATAACTGGGCTGTATGCCTGTATGTTCCACGTGTTCTCACGCCCTTAATCGCGAGTAAACTCGCGAGGTAAATGCTAAGGGCTGTCTGAACTGTTACCATGAATATACAATAGAAAACACTCTTTACAGCTTTCTATTGACATGAATAAAAAGAACTGTAACAGAATTTTATAAATCTCTGTTACAGTTCTTAACTTATTTCGCCACATTTTTACGAACCAATGCTCTTTTCAACCTGGCCTGTGCAAGCTTGATTTCCGTATCGCTTGCATTGCGGTCATTTAAAATACCACGGGCTCTCTGTTCCGAGGCCTCTGCACGGGCCACATCAATGTCTTCTTCCCACTCAAAGGTCGTAGGAACCAAGGTGACACAGCCTCCCACTACAGTTACCATTCCGCCAATACAGGCCGCGTGTCTGTGCTGCCCTGCAGTCACAATCGTAGCCGGTCCCATACCCAAAGGAGCAACACAATTCATATGTTTTGCCATAATTCCCAGATCACCGGCTATCGTGCGAACCACAACTTCCTCTGCTGCTCCGTCAAACACCAGTCCATCCGGTGTAACAATTTTCAATGGAAACTCTGTCATTTGCTTTCACCCTTCCATTTTTCTGTAACAGTTACGATAACCTCACTGTTACGTGCATCCAGCCATAAAAATCGCGTTCGCAAGCCTCTTTTTCCTTCGTCAAAAGAGGCGGGGCTGGATGCTCGCATGCTTCATATTTTCTCACGCGCTTAATCGCAAGTAAACTCGCGAGGTAAATGCTAATCGCTGCCTGAACTGTTATATTTTTCTACAACTTCATCAATGGTACCCGCGAATAAGAAGTAGGATTCCGGTATTTCATCATGTTTTCCTTCGATAATCTCACGGAAACCGCGAATTGTCTCTTTTAATGGGACATATTTGCCTTCATAACCGGTAAACTGCTCCGCCACGGCGAAAGGCTGTGACAGGAATCTCTGTACCTTACGGGCACGGTTTACAGTCATTTTATCTTCCTCGGACAGCTCGTCCATACCCATGATAGCAATGATGTCCTGAAGTTCTTTATAACGCTGTAAAATCTGCTGAACTCCACGGGCCGTTTCATAATGCTCTTTCCCCAATATCTCCGGTGTCAAAATACGGGAGGTAGAGTTTAACGGATCAACTGCAGGATATATACCTAAAGATGCAATGCCACGATCCAATGCCGTCGTCGCATCCAGGTGTGCAAAAGTAGTAGCCGGTGCCGGATCTGTGTAGTCATCCGCCGGCACATATACCGCCTGAACAGAAGTAATGGATCCGTTTTTGGTAGAAGTAATACGCTCCTGTAATGCACCCATTTCTGTTGCCAGAGTAGGCTGATAACCAACTGCGGAGGG
>JAGASC010000151.1 GCA_017621905.1 Roseburia sp. | reverse complement strand
TCCGTATAATCGCTGTTAAAACGTATCATTTTTCTGTCCAACCTTTTCAAATTAATATATATTTGCAAATTACTATATATTTGCGGCCTTATTCCCGTAATTGTAGTCATATGTAGACTTCTTCGACTCTGTGGTCCATTTTACACTATATGACATGGATTCCGCAACTCCTGATTTCTCTTATCCTGACTCTATCTATGGTTTGCACCGTCCGCAGGGTAAATATCCGGCATCCAGCAAATCTTCTCTGGTTCCGGTAAACTCGGCCCGGTTATCTTCATGGATATCTTCTGCACTGCTGCAGGAGGGGTCATGAAACTTCTTTGTGTTAGTGTTCAATACAAATGTTTTCTCCCGGCTGCTTTCTCCACTTTCGGTGTTATTTCCACTTCCGGCATTATTCCCACTTCCAGTGTTATTTTTCTCTGTCACACCGGCAGTTTCCAGTTCTTCTCCACTCCGGAAATCTGTAGAAGGTTCCACATTCCAGCTCAACTGGCTTCCATCGCTGGTCACAATGATTTCGCCCTGCAAATCGGTTCGATAAATATCTGCTCCGATTTTCTCCACTGACTCCATTACCCTTTTTGTTGGGTGGCCATAAGAGTTTCCAAGTCCTGCGCTAATTACCACCGCTTCCGGTGCCACCGCGCGCAGAAATTCTTCCGAACTGGAACCGGCGCTTCCGTGGTGACTGGCCAGATACACATCTGCATCCATTTTTAGGCCACTGTGCACCATCACATTTTCTACTTTTTCTCCGGCATCACCGCAGATCAGAAAGCTGTTGTCTCCGTGCACCAGGAGGATGCCGATGGAATTATCATTGGCGTCATCATAATCATAGGCATCCGGACATACAATGGTAAATTCCGCTTCTCCAAAAGAATAGACCTCACCCATGTCGGGATATTCCACGTTAATGTCTTTCTCATCAATCACAGCGAGCAATGATTCATAAACTTTTGTATCTGTGGTGTAGTCAGCTGCCAGAAGCTTTTCGCAGGGGAATGCATTCAGCACACCCACGACACCGTTGAGATGGTCTGCATCATAATGGGAGGAAATGACATATTCCAATTCCTCCACTCCCTGCTTTTTCAGATAGCTGACTACATAGGAGGCATAATCCCGGTCGCCGCCATCGATCAGCATATATGCTCCATCATTTTCGACGAGTACCGCATTGCCCTGGCCTACATCCATAAAAGTTACCGTTAGAATTTCTGCCGTGTCTGCACCGGACTGATTCGCATCGGTCTGTCCCTGTACGGATGCATCTGATGAATTTTCTCCGGAAAGATCACTGTTCTTGGCATTTCCGGACGTCTCTGCTTTCGCTTCGCCTGTCTGCAAATTTCCAATCGCTTGACCTGCTCCTGCTGTTTCACCGTTTTCTACACTGCATCCATATCCAATCAATAATACTGCCACAATCAGCATGCCCGCCATAAATCTTTTCTGAGATCCCTTTTTGCGCATATTTTTCTCCATCCTGTCTTTCCTATTCCTCTGCCTGTAATTCTATCCTGTTCCTGATATGCCAGATATCTTTTCTGTCAGCGTCAGTCTCTATCCATATGGTTTCAGAATTTGGGGACGTAACATTTATATTTTATTTCCGGCGAACTGTGTCATATACAGGCTGTAGTATCTGCCCTTCTTTTCCAGCAGCTCGTCGTGATTGCCGATTTCTACCACTCTTCCCTGGTCCATGACCACAATTTTATCCGCGTCTCTTATGGTGGAAAGCCGGTGAGCAATGATAAGGCTGGTTCGGTTTTTCATCAGCTTGACCATGGCGTCCTGGATGTTTTTCTCGGTTCTGGTGTCTACGGAGGAGGTTGCCTCATCCAGAATGAGAATTTTGGGATTTGCTAAAACTGCCCGGGCGATTGCCAGAAGCTGTCTTTGTCCCTGGGAGAGTCCGGCACCGGCCTGTTTTAAAAAGGTCTGGTACTTGTTCGGAAGCCGCTCAATATATTTTTTCAGATTACTCATATCCGCCGCATCGTACATTTCCTCATCGGTGGCCTCAGGGTTTGAGTATTTGATGTTGTTCTCAATGGTATCTGAGAAAAGTACTGTATCCTGCAGAACAATGGCAATATTTTTTCGCAGCTCGTCCCGCTTGATGTCCTGGATATTTACTCCGTCGATCAGAATCTCGCCTGCGTCTACGGGATAAAAACGCATGAGCAGGTTCACGACCGTGGTCTTTCCGCTGCCCGTGGCGCCTACCAGGGCAATTTTTTGTCCCGGTTTGACGTCCAGGTTGAAATCATAAAGTACCTGTTTGCCGGGGATATAGGAAAAATCAATATTTTTGAAAGATATCTCTCCCTTGGCGTGATCCATGTCCTGATCACCGCTGTTGTCTTCATCCGGCTGATCCATCAGGGCAAAGACACGCTCTGCGCCTGCGACGGCCGTCTGTATGGTGCCGTACAGCTGTGCAATCTCGTTGATCGGCCTTGAAAACTGTTTTGCATAAATAATAAATGCGGAAATCGTACCGATGGTAATCAGTCCGGTATAGGCAAAGTATCCGCCAAAGGCTGCAACGATCACAAAACCTACATTGGAAATGCAGTTCATGATTGGTCCCATGGAACCGCCTAAAATTTCTGCCTTAATGCTCACTTTGGCAAGTTCGTCGGATGTCCGGCAAAATTCATCGATGACATCCTCCTGCTTGTTGTACGCCACAATGGACTTGTAACCGGTAATCATTTCTTCCGAATGACCGTTCAATTGTCCCAGGATGGCAGAACGTTTGCGATATACCTTTCGCATGGCTTTGGACATCTTTTTCGTCACCACCACTGTTATCACGACGGTTACCAAGGTAATCAGGGTCAGCTGCCAGCAATAAGTGAACATGATGGCCACCGTTCCAATAATCGTGAGAACACCGGACACCAATGAGCCAAGGCTTTGGGATATGGTGTTCGATACATTTTCCACATCATTGGTCATGCGGCTCATGATATCGCCGTTTGAGTGTGTATCCAGATATTTGATGGACAAATAGTCGATTTTCTTAAAAAGGTCATGGCGCATCTGTTTGACAATATTCTGGCTTAAGTGGGCAGCAAGCAGGCTTTGTGCAAGTCCGAACAATATATTGGCAAGGTATGCGATCAGAAGATACAGCACGCATCTGTATAACTTCTCCCACTGACGGTCTGCAATGTAGTCAATGGCCTGTCCCTGCAGGGCCGGTGCAAAAAGTGCCACAACAGTAACAAGTACTACCGCCACGAGCAGCCAGAATAAAAGCTTTCTGGTCTGGCTGAAATATACCATGAGCCTCGAGATGGTCTTTTTCGCATCGCCGGGCTTTTCGATTGTCTGTCCCATATTTCTTCCCGGTCCCCCCGGGCCGCCCGGACCACGTCTGAAATTCACGGTCGGGGCGTTATTTCCACGGGGTCCGCCCGCATGATATTTCACTGTCTCCCCGTCCGGATGCTTTTCAAACCCTTCCGGAAGAGGTGTACTCTGATGTAAATTCTGATTCGGTTCCATTATTCCTGTCCCCCTTCCTTCATCTGTGATCTGTAAATATCCTGGTAAATCTCAGACTCTTTCAGCAGCTCCTCATGAGTGCCAAGAGCTGCGATTCTGCCGTTATCCAGCACTGCAATTTTGTCCGCACCCTTTACGGAGGCGATACGCTGCGCAATAATAATTTTGGTCGTGTCCGGACATTCATTTCTAAGAGCCTCGTACAGCATGGCCTCGGTCTTCAGATCCAGTGCACTGGTGGAATCATCAAAATTTAATATTTCATGTTCTTTTAAGACTGCCCTTGCGATGGAAATTCTCTGTTTCTGACCACCGGAAAGGGAGTGGCCGCCCTCTGTGACAAGGGTGTGGTAGCCGTATTTAGATGCACAGATAAAGTCATCTGCCTGGGCTGTGGTGGCAGCTTCTTTGATTTTCCAGGGGGTTGCATCATCTTTTCCCCAGCGGATGTTTGCTTCTATGGAACGGGAGTAAAGTTCTGCCCGCTGAAGGACGATGGATATTTTATCACGCAATTCTTTTAGTTTGTAGTCCTTTACGTTTTTGCCGTCCACCAGAACCGCACCCTCAGTGGCATCATAAAAACGCGGAATCAGATTGACGAGGGAACTCTTGCCGCTTCCTGTAGCACCGATGATTGCAAGGGTCTCTCCCTGTTTTACGGTGAAGGAGATATTTTCCAGCACACTGTCTCCTGCGCTTTCCGGATATGCGAAGCTTACATTGCGGAACTCAATTTCACCTTTTCTGTCTGTATTTGCAATGGCTCTTCTAATTGCAGTTCCTGCTGCTGTATTTTCTTTGGAAGCAGCACCTGCTGCAGCAGTTGCGCCCTCTCCGTCTTTGATAACCTCCGGACTGTTCAACACTTCATTGATTCTGTCCGCAGACGCTTTTGCCCTAGTAAAGGTCTGGAAAATATTTGCCATGAAGGTAATTCCATGGAGAATCTGAGAAAGATATGTAATCGCAGCCATAATATTTCCCGGGGTCATGTCACCGCCGCCCTTTACGGTCAGGCCGCCCACCAGAATGACTGCAACGATACATAAATTGAGTACAATATTCATGCAGGGGCCCATGAAGGCAAGCAGGGTCTGCACACGAAGGTTTTCTGTACAAAGGGCTTCGTTGGCCGCATCAAAGCGTTTCAGCTCATGTTCTTCTTTTACGTAGGCCTTGACGACGCGGGCACCTGCCACGTCCTCCTGCATGACATTGTTGATTCCGTCCAGTTTTTTCTGAACGACTGCAAAAAGAGGCGATGCCTTTTTCAGGAAAAAGGTTACGAACAACACGACAAAGGGAAGTCCACAGGCAGCAATCACAGCGAATTTGGGGGACTGCCGGTACAGCATGATAATACCGCCCACAAACATGACGGTATTTCGCACAAATCCCCGAATCGCCATCATGACCATGTTCTGTACCTGGGTCACATCGTTTGTCAGTCTGGTGACAAGGGAACCTGTTGAGATTTTGTCCGTCTGCTGAAAAGACAGGGACATAATGCGGGAAAACAAGTCCTTGCGCAGGTCATTGCCGAAGCCCTGGGCTGCAATGTTTGCAAAAACGCCGCACATGACGCCGCAGAAACCGCCAAGCATGACAAAAAGTATCATGCGGATTCCCACCGTAATGATCAGGTTCATATCGCTTTTCAAAACGCCGTTATCTACGATGTCAGCCATCATATCCGGCTGGATCAGATCCATTGCCACTTCGCCGAACATAAACAACGGCGCTAACAGGCAGAATATCCAGTATTTTTTCAAGTATTTCAACATGATGATAAATCTCTCCTTATACAATCGTATATTTTATCCAGTAGTTCAATCATTTCCGTTTCTTTTTCCGGCGTTATGGCAGACGTGATTACTTCGTCCGAGCGGTGCAAAATCTCCCGTATTTTACCCGAGGTTTCTTCTCCTTTTTCCGTCAGGAAAAGTCTGGTATAGCGTCTGTCAGTCTCATCCGTTTCCTTTTTTACATATCCGTCGGCAATCATGTCCTTTAGGGTCTGGTTGATTGCGGCCGTGGTGACATTGCAAAATTCAGCAATGTTTTTTTGGTTTGCACCGGGCTGTCTGGCAAGATAAGAAATCACCGCCCGGTAAGAATCGGAAATTCCGATTTCCATTTCAACCG
>JAGASC010000150.1 GCA_017621905.1 Roseburia sp. | reverse complement strand
TGATATCCTCTTATGGATGTATGCTGAATCATTACCGGAACAAGAAGTAAAACATAAAATATCCACATAAAGTCTCCTTTTCTATACTGTATTTATCCCCCTGCCCACAGTATAGTATATCCTGCGAATCGCCGGACGTATGATAGCATATACGCTTAACAAATTGATAACAGCGGAATCCTTAATACTTATAAGTTCAGTTTTTTTCGCCTGGGTGCATGCAGTCTTTACGATGTTTGCATTTCCATACTTCGCATTATACTTAATGTATGCCATCAAAAAATTGTGTTCTGCTGTACTGACATTGCTCAACTGAGGGATCATAATATAGCTCATTGCTTCACAATCCTTTCGAAACAATGATTGTCCTGTTTGTGTAAGTTGTTTGCCGTGAATCCTTCCCTTAACACAAATATCGGGAATTGAAAGAACGGCATATTTGGCCATGAAAATTTTATACCACATGAATCCATCTTGATAAAATCTCAATGATTCATCGAATAATCCAACCTCATCGAAAACAGTTTTCTTTATCAATAAGGCACAACCATTTACAGGACCACTTCTGAATAGATCCAATAGCATTTGTTCCCATGATAATAATTTTACATCCTCCAACTCAACATTAGGCATACTGCCGATCAGATTGGAATCTTTATCTATGTGAACATAATTACAACAAACCAATGTAGTCTTATCCTCAAGTTTCGATAATGCCTTGACTTGTTTTTCTATTTTGTCTGGCATATAGACATCATCATGAGAAAGCCACGAAAAATATTCGCCTTTCATATTCTTTATGCCCGTATTGAGCGCAGTTGAAACACCGCCGTTCTCTTTGCAGATATATCGGATCTTGTCTCCATATTCTTTTGCTATGCGTTCTGTTTGACCATTATCAGATGAACCATCGTTCACAACGATAATCTCTTTGTTTTTATAAGTTTGAGCAAGCGCACTATCTATCGCCTCTCGCATATAATTCGCCCCATTATATACCGGAATGACAATCGAAACGAGTGGAGCAAATGTTTCATTTTTCATATTTTCGTCCTTCTGAATCTGCTATTTTCCCCAAATCAAGTTAATCTACAGGTTTTACTGTTTTGGGTTTGTGTGTTTTCAATCATATTGCAACGGTCTGCAATTAGTCGTTTGAATAATTCTTTTTGTTCAAACGATGTGCGAGCGAACACCTTACCGTTTTCTCCATATTCATTACGGAGATTCTTATTGTCGTACATCAACAACATATTATCGTACAGTTTTTCGGCATCAGCTTTTGGGGTCAAGAGACCGGTTTTTCCGTCGATCATAGCATCTGTTGGACCAGGAATATCTGACACAATAACGGGAACCCCCATTGCTTCTGCTTCGACAACTGCACTGCCAAATCCCTCACGATAACTTGGAAGTAAGTACACATCACTTGCAGCAAGATATTTTTCTACTTCGTTGGTATATCCGCAATATATAACCCTCGATTCACCTTGCGTCCATCGATATAAAGCAGCATCTACCGATTCACTTTTTTCCACATTACCAACAAGTAGTAAATAGACATCATTTTTTCTGGTAATTAATGATTTTGCTGCTTCAAATAATTCATTTATTCCTTTATCTTTTGTGATTCGACCAATAAATATATATACAACGGCATCTTGCGGTATAGCGTACTTATTACGAATTTCCTTCTTCCATTCGGATTTACATGTTATATCAAATTTATCTAAATTAACACCACTGGCGCTACCATTCCAAATTACACAACTTTTATCTGCGTTATATAATTTCTCTGCATGACTAAAATGAAGATTGCCAAAACTGTCAGGTTCAACCTTCATCGAGCACCTGCATACCATCTTCTCGATTAGCTTAAATATTTTTCTCTTTATCCCCTGGAACCCTACATAGGCAATACCCCACTGACAGTAAAGACGGCAAGGAACGCCTGCCAACTTCGCTGCTATGGATGCATAGCAAGCCGCATTGGGCGTTGAATACTGAACCAGATTAAAATTCTCCTTCTTAAAATACTTTTTCATTTCATGGATAGCCTTTATTCCATCCATTGAAATTCCACGCTTCATAGAGATTGGTTTATAATGAATATATTCGGGAAGTATATTTTCAAAATCATCATCATAATCACAAACAAAATGAATTTCAAAATCGCCTGATTCATGCATGGTTTTGGCAAACTCCAATACAAAACTTTTCAATGTAAGCGATATTGTCGTCACAAAACATATCTTGTACATATATTTACCCACTCTCATTTTCTTGTTTTTCATCAAGATATAGTACCAAAATAAGTTCCTTTCGTTTTTATATCCTTGATAACCACAGAACCTACACCAACAATAACATCCTCGCAAATAGTAACGTTATTGATTACACTCGTACCTGTGCCAATCCATGAGCGTTCTTCAACCGTAACAGTGCCGGAAAGCTTCACTCCCGGTGATATATGCACATAATCCTTAATCACGTTATCATGCTCTACGACCGCACTTGTATTAATAATACAGTGTTTTCCAATTGTCGCACAGGCATTGATTACAGCACCCGCCATAATAACCGTGCCTTTTCCGACAGATACATTCATTGCAATCTGGGCTGACGGATGAATTAAAGTTACCCAGCTTACATCATATTTTTCTGCGATTGCCTTCCGGATTTCATTGCTTCCGATACCTATCACAAAATCGGTCTTACCATCATTCAACGCTTCCATTTCAGCAGTCGTTCCTATAATGGGAAATCCCATACAATCGCTGGTTGCGTGATCATCGATGAAACTAATATTTGTATATCCGTTTTTTAATGCATTATCAGCAACCACTCTTCCGTGACCGCCTGCACCAACTATAATCAATCGATTACTCATGAGTGACTATCTCCACTTCACTGCCCATAAATTCTTCCATTGTTACCGACGTTGCAGAAGTAATCCCGTCACGTCTCAAGACCTTACCGACAGTTTGAAACATAATCTTCCAGTCTCCGATAAAGGTAATGTTATCTACATACTGAACATCATAATCAAATCTCTTCTCCCAGCTGATTGCATTTCTGCCATTTACCTGAGCAAGCCCGGTAATGCCAGGACGAGTTTCAAGTCTCCTGGCCTGATGTTCAGCATAGCGGGGTATATATTTTAAATATAGTGCTCTTGGCCCCACCAACGAGCACTTAGCACATACCACATTCCAAAGCGAAGGCAGTTCATCCAGTGACGTACTCCTTAAGGCTTTACCAAACGTTCCAAGTCTTTGCTCATCGGGAAGCAAGTTCCCATCAGCATCTCTTGCGTCGGACATTGAGCGGAACTTATACATATAAAACGGTTTACCGTCTTTTCCTGCTCGCTCCTGCTTGAAGATAACAGGAGAACCTAGTTTTGTCCGAACAAGGATTGCCACTACGAGCAGAATGGGGCTTAACCCAATAAGTGCAATCAATGCAATACATACATCCTGCGGAACTTTTATGTACTTTTCGTAAAATCCTTTCTTGTGCTTCGTAGTCATTTACACCTCAAACAAAATAATATATTAAGTTCCTAAACAGGATCTGATAATCCTTATTACACGTTCCTGCTCCTCTTCCGTCATCTTGATATCACTCGGCAGACACAATCCCCTTGTAAAGATATCCTCATCCACCGGAGTGTCTTCCACATAAATAAAGTCATATTTCGCAAATATTGGCTGCATATGCATAGGCTTCCAAATCGGTCTGCTCTCAATGTTTTCTTCTTTTAACCTTTCGAAAACATTTATGAATCTCACTTCACATCCTTCATCAATCGTCATGCAACTGAGCCAGAAGTTCGGTCTTGTATAAGGCAAATAAGGATTCATGGTAACCGGTATATCCTTAAGCCCCTCTTCATATCTTCTATATATTTCTTCTTTTCGCGCTCTGTGCTCTTCCAGATGAAGCAGCTGCCCTCTTCCAATACCGGCAACTACATTGGACATGCGGTAATTGTAGCCAATCTCTTCATGCTGATACCATGGTGCATGCTCTCGCGCCTGAGTCGCCCAGAAAAATGCCTTTTTTCTGGATTCCTCTGTATCTGTCATCAACATTCCTCCGCCGGAGGTTGTAATAATCTTATTTCCATTAAAGCTAAAGACACCATATTTTCCAAACGTACCGCACTTTTGTCCATGATATGTAGAAGAAAGTGCTTCCGCAGCATCCTCAATCAAAATGGCATCATGCCTTTTACATATCTCCCTAATTTCCTCCACCTTAGCCGGCACTCCATATAAATGTACCAGCATGACCACTCTGGCCTCCGGATACTTCTCAAATGCCTTTTCTAAAGCCCGCGGATCCATATTCCAGGTCTCTCTTTCGGAATCCACAAAAACCTGGCGGCCGCCCACATAAGAAACCGGGTTCACAGTTGCCGCAAAAGTCATGTCAGAACATAACACCACATCTCCGGGTTTCACACCTGCGAGCTTCACAGCAAGATGAAGTGCCGCGGTTCCCGAGCAAAGGGACAGACCACAACATTTCTTTTCTGTTTCTCCACAGAGATACTTCACCATCTCTTCTTCAAAACCATCACAATTAAATCCCAATGGGGCAATCCAGTTCTTATCGAAAGCTTCTTTTATGTACTTCAACTCTTCTTCATGCATCGTAGGCGATGCCAGTAAAATTTTCGTTCCCATTCTTCTGTACTTTCATTTCATCAAAATACTCTTGTTTATCTCTATTGACCACGCCAGTTCCTTCGGCATTTTCGTTATTCCGATGCATAGCATCCGTTCTGCTGCTATCCTCTTTATACCGATACGTTGGAACCAACTCCGCCACAATCCTTTTAATATCCTCAGACTCCCGTCTGCTGGCCTCATCCAGCGCCTCGAGTCTCTCTATAAAAAACTCATCGTCCATTTTTAACGGTTTCCCAACATAAATGAGTTTATTTTCTGTCTCCGTAAGTCCTTCTTCATCCATCAGCAGCTCCTCATAAAGCTTCTCCCCCGGACGAAGACCCGTATATTCAATCTTAATATCCACATCCGGCGTATATCCTGACAGCCGGATCAAATTCCTGGCCATCTCATCAATACTGACCGGCTCCCCCATATCCAGCACGTAAATCTCTCCACCCCTGGCGTAGTAGGAGGCCTGAAGCACCAGCGATACCGCCTCCGGAATCGTCATAAAATAACGGATAATCCTCTTATCCGTGACCGTAACCGGTCCGCCTTCTGCAATCTGCTTTTTAAAAAGAGGAATCACGCTTCCGTTACTTCCCAGTACGTTTCCAAAACGTACCGCCACAAACTCTGTCCCGGTCCGGCGGTTCATCATCTGTACCACCATCTCACACAAGCGTTTGGAGGCTCCCATAATGTTCGTAGGATTGACCGCCTTGTCTGTGGAGATCAGCACAAACTTCTTTACCCCCGCCTCAGCTGCTGCCTGTGCTGTCTTGTAGGTTCCTATGACGTTATTCTTGATTGCCTCATTCGGGCTATCCTCCATCAAAGGCACATGTTTATGGGCTGCTGCATGGAAAACCACATCCGGCTTGTATTGATTCATCACCGAATGGATACGGTTCGTATTCCGAACGGAACCAATCAAAGTGACCAGATGCAGCTTTGGAAACTTCTTTTTCAGTTCCTGCTGAATTTCATAGGCATTGTTTTCATATATATCAAAAATAATCAGTTTTTTCGGATTCGCCTTCGCAATCTGTCGGCAGAGTTCACTGCCGATCGACCCGCCACCTCCGGTCACCAGTACGGTCTTCCCGGAAATGGTATGCAGGATTTCGTCATTATTGACGCAAATCTGCTCCCGGCCAAGCAAATCCTGAATATCTACACTGCGAAGCTGGCTGATGCTCACCTCGCCATTAATCATCTGATAGATTCCGGGAAGTGCCTGCAGGCGGCATCCCGTTTCTTTGCAGATATGTAAAATGTCTTTTCTGTTCTGGGTTGTTGTGTTCGGGATGGCGTAAATAATGCGTGTGATCTGATATTTTTCTGCCATCCGAATGATGTCATAGCGATCTCCGACAATCGGGATGCCCTCTAAAACCTTACCTATCTTGGCGTGATTGTCATCGATCACACAGCAGACCTGCGTATGGAGCTGTCCGCCGCTTAACAGTTCCTTTAATATCACCTGCCCGGCAGCTCCGGCTCCGATGATCATGATACGTTCCTGTTTGCCGCCCTCGGCTTTTTCTTTTATCACATTCTTGTGATAGGCCTCATAGGAGCGGAGAATCCGGTAAGAAAATCGCACTCCTGTTACCATGCAAAATGACAGTACATAGCCCATAAGATAATAGGAAGTCGGCATGGGAATCCCCAGAATGAAGATTTCCAGCACATAAAAGGGAATCAAAAGAATATATGCTTCCACGATTCGCCTTAAATCTGTCACACTGGCAAGGCTCCAAAGGCTGTGATACAGTTTGCAATAGTAAAAAACGATAATGGTTACGGTAACGAGAAACACCATGATTTTACCGTGCCCGACCAGATATTCCTTCGGAATTCCGGAATAGACAAAATCAAATCGCAGCAGCAGTCCCAGGGAGTATGCACTGATTAAAATGAGAATATCAATAAACATTAATAAGATTTTTTTTGGAGTTGGTTTCATTTTAAATATTCTCATTCGCATGTTTTCGCTTCCTTTGTCGCCACTGTCCTTACAGGATTTATTTTTGCAATCTGGCGGCGAAGCTCACTGTTAGTGCTCCGTTCCCGCCAGATATCCTATTTCTCCATGGTTACCGACAAACCT
>JAGASC010000149.1 GCA_017621905.1 Roseburia sp. | reverse complement strand
ATTCGCTCCACATACAGGCAGGACGGACAAATATCTGTCATAGTCCTTTAAAAATTCTATCCGCACACAGGCTCCATACTCGGTAGGCGTAAGCTCATAGTTTGCAAAAGAGCGTTTCAGATAATATTTCATATAATATGGAGTCAGTACTGCCGCTCCAGGGTCAATACCGCTCCATGCCATACTGTACTGTCCCTGAGGTGTACCGATCTGCGGCAGCATGGTCAATGCACCGTGGTCCCCAATCCATGGACACGGCTGATGCGTAAGCCGAAAGCCCTCAAAACTGTGATCTTGCGGATGATAAAACCAGTTTCCACGCGACTGATCGGTCTGTGGTGAGAAGCTTGCAAATCCGAAGGGACGCTGCACCAGCGGCAGCGTGTTTCCCTGCGAAAAACGGTTTGTAGATTTTGTTCCCTGCTTGATGTTTACATACTTTAAGTAATTCATTATGTCCTCCATTTTGTATAAATTTCCGTTTATAATTTGTAAAACCATTTTACCATATATTATCGCAAACATCAAACAATATTATATTCTCTCCTGCTTTTTTTACTTTTCAGCGGGAATCGCCTCACCATCAAGCATATTTTCTATAAATATTCCATACCCCTTGGTGGAATCACTCACGAACACATGGGTCACCGCACCGATGATTTTTCCGTCCTGAATAATAGGACTTCCGCTCATTCCCTGGACAATTCCTCCGGTAAGCTCTATCAGTTTGGGATCTGTCACCTGAAACAGAATTCCTTTATTCGCCTCTCTCCCGCTGTAATCAAGGCTTTGGATATTTATTTCGTATGTGCATCGTTCCCCGGAAAGGGAAGATACAATATATGCCTTTCCTTTTTTTATATCCTGTTTGTAGGCCACCTCATAGTTTTCGCTCCGTTCCAGCCGGTCTAAGTTTCCGTCCAAAACGCCCCGAATGCCAAGGCCCGTATTTTCCCGGATCGTACCCAGACGACAATTTTTACTGTAATCTATGATACCGGACAATTCTCCCGGTTTCCCGCTTTCCCCTTTCTTAATTCCGATGATATCTGTGGTGTAAATCCATCCCTGGGACATCTGAAGCATGGTTCCGGTATCTCCGTCACTGACAGCGTGTCCTAACGCACCGAAACTGCCGTCTGCCTTATAATAGGTCAAGGTTCCCACGCCGGCCAGATCATCCCGAACCCAGATACCCAGCATGTAATTACCGCTGTTTCCCCGGACCGGATCTACCGACACTTCCAACAGCTCTGATTCCCTGCGGATTCCAAGGACTTCGCTGGCTCCGCCGTACTGATTGATTTTTTCCACCAACTCTTCTTTTTCGTCTACTGCGTCTCCATTGACACTTACAATATAATCACCGCTTTTCACCAGATTTTCAGCCGGACGGCACTCTTTCCCGGTGGCATCCTCCACTGCGCCGGTTCCGATAATCAGAACACCATTTGTCTTGGCGTAGATTCCCACGGGCATTCCGCTGGCATACACCGATTCCTTGTCTACCAGCATTACCTCCACATCTTTTACCGGAAAAATGCCAAACAGTTTACAGGTAACCGTATAGGCCGGCTCCTCCTTTCCGTAGACCGTATCGGAAAGGTTATCAAATACTTCCGCATCTTCTTCCTTTAACACTACACTTACTGGCACCTCAAAATCGTAGGAGATCTCACTTCCCTCTGTCACATAAATCTGATCCGGAATCGCTGCCTGAAAGGTCCAGACGGCCAGTGCCGCCACAAAGAAAAAGCCTATGCAGGCAAGTTTTTTTATTACTTCATATTCAAAACATTTCTTCTTTCTCATACGTTTCTCCTGACTATTCTGTATTTTTTATCCTTCCAACAACGAGACAAAACACGCTTTGCGAGTTTCGCTCGTTATCGCGGTGCTCCTCGAATGCTCATGCATGCATGGCATTCTCATCGCTGCCCGCGTAAAAAAAGAAGATACCTGCAAGATATCTTCCTTTAGTATGTGAATATTTTCTCTTTTCAATCATGTAACTTTTGTAACTTTTCAGGTAAAACCTATTTTTTTGTATTCGCAAGTTCTTTCATTTCACAGGCGCTCTTTCGCACGGTGTCGGTAATCTCCACACCGCCTAACATTCTTGCCAGCTCATCTACACTCTCCTCCTGGGAAAGCTGGCGAATGGTAGAAACTGTGGTCTGGTTTTGCACGGATTTTTCAATCAAATAATGACAATCTGCCATGGCTGCAATCTGCGGCAAATGGGTAATGCAGATAATCTGGTGATTTCTGCCCAATACATTCATTTTTTCAGAAACCATCTGGGCAGTGCGTCCGCTGATTCCGCTGTCTATTTCGTCAAAAATTAAGGTTTCCACTGCATCCTGGTCTGCTAAGACCGTCTTGATTGCCAGCATAATTCTGGAAAGCTCGCCGCCGGATGCCACTTTTCCCAAGGGTTTTACCGGTTCCCCCGGATTTGTGGAAATCAAAAATTCTGCATCATCAAATCCATTTGCGGTATAATCCTCGGTGCGGGCAAAGGACATGGTAAACTGCACATCCAAAAAATTCAGATCCTGCAATGCATCCTTTACCGCAACAGTCAGTGCAGCGGCATATTTTTGCCGGATTTCCGACACCCCTGTGCAGCAGGTTTCCAGTTCTTTTTTTGCGCAGCTTAATTTTTTCTTTAATTCCTGTAAATAAGTATCGTAATCCAAAAGCTGCTCCAAACGCTTATGTTTGCGCTCTAACGCTGCCAGAATCTCAGAAATCGATTTTCCATATTTTGATTTTAAATGATTGACCTCATCCAGACGCTTTTCGATCTGATAAAAGGTCTCATCATCGAATTCAGTCTCCTCCACATAGTCTGCCATGTCGCGATTAAAATCATTCAAAAGATTATCGATTTCCAAAAGCTGCTCCTCCAGTTCCCGCAGCCTGTCATCATAGCCTGAAACACTTCCCAGTTCCCGCAACGCTCGTCCGGTCAGTTCGGAAGCACTTTCCATATCGCCGCCGGTGCTGCCGTAGGCTGCGTTTACCGCTTCCATGATCCGTTTGCCATTGCTGAATTTGCGAAAATCGGCTTCCAGCTCCTCGTCTTCCCCCTCCTGCAAGGATGCTTCTTCGATTTCCCGGATTTCATACTCCAGAAATGAAGTTTCCCGAAGCCGCTCTTCCTCATCTACATCCGCATCACGCAGCTCTGCTTCTAACTTCCGATACTCGCGATAGGCCTGCTCTAAAAGGATTTTGGGGCCCTCCAGTTCTTCCCTGGCATAATCGTCCAGAATTTCCAGATGTTTTTTCTTAGAAAGCAGGGACTGATGTTCATGCTGACCGTGTATATCGATCAGCACTGCTGCAATTTCTTTTACCTTTGCGGCAGGCAGACTCTCACCATTTACCTTTACCGTTCCGCGGCCGTTTATGATTTTGCGGCTGAAAATCACCTCGTCCTCCTCCGGATATACTTCCAGTGCCTCCAACTGACGCCGCTGCGATTCATTGGTAACGGTAAAGATCAGTTCCACCAGTGCCGACTCGTCCCGCAGCATTTCTTTTTGCACTTTTTCCCCCAGCGCCAGGTTGACGGAACCAATCAGGATGGATTTTCCTGCTCCGGTCTCTCCGGAAAGGATATTTAGGCCTTCCCCGAAATTTACTTCCGTTTCATCAATCAGTGCCAGATTTTTCACATGTAGACTTTGTAACATAGAATCTCTCCTTCTACTCCCCCTGAAAGCGTGTTTCTATTCTATCTGTGTAACAATTCAGATACCTGACCTGTCTGAACTGTTACCTATTCGTTACGATTCCTCAACAATTCTGCGCAGCCTTCCCATCACCGCTACGGTATCATCCACACTGCGGATCGCACACATAATGGTGTCATCCCCGGCGATACAGCCCACGATCTCGTGTAAATGCATGGCATCTAAAGCCGCCGCCACCGCCATTGCCATACCTGCAACTGTCTTGATGACCAAAATGTTCTGGGCCATATCCATGGAAACAAATGCATCCCGGAATACACGCACATATTTCTCGGATAAATCCTCCTGGGCTTCCGACAGGGCCGCATATTTCTGCCTGCCATTACTCATGGCGACCTTCGTCAGTTTCAATTCCCGGATATCTCTGGAAACAGTGGCCTGTGTCACCTGATATCCCTCTTTTTCAAGGTAAGCCGACAATTCCTCCTGGGTCTCGATTTCATTTTTTCGAATCAATTCCAATATTTTCGCCTGTCGTTTTGTTTTCATAATCCTCACCTTCTCCTGTCAAATTTGTACCCTGCGCGCTTCCCTTTACTCCGACGCACAGCAATTATCCTTTAGGCGTATTCCCGCATCTTTTTACTCAAAATTTCCAGAAAGCTTTTTTTGCTCAGTTTGCAGATTCTGGCTGTAGCATTGGCGCGATAGATGTAAAAGCGGTCTCCCACCTGCAGTTTTGCCGCGTTGTCTCCGTCAAAGCAGACCGCCACTGTCTCATCCTTCTGGGCGCGACGCTTTGCAATCTCCACCATTACCTCATCCTCTGCCCCCACAACAATACTGCGGGAATTCAGATTGTGGGCATTGATCGGTGTAATTAGCAGCATTTTTGCTTTGGGATCTACGATTGGTCCACCCGCTGACATATTATAACCGGTGGAACCTGTAGGTGTAGAAATTATAATACCATCCCCATGGAAGGTATTTAAGAACTCTCCATTGACATACACGTTAAGATTTACCACTGACAATGGCCCCGTACGGTGAATGACAATATCATTTAATGCAAGACCATCCACTGTCCACTGGCCATGTAAAACGCCATGCCCCGTCAGCATCATGCGTTCTTCCACGATATAGTCTCCCGCCATCAGCTGATCAATGGCTGCAAACACATTGCTTTCCTCCAACTCGCAGAGATATCCCAGTGTTCCTAAGTTTACACCAATTAACGGCAGATGGCTGTCCACCAGACGGGAAGCAGCCCGAATCAATGTGCCATCTCCGCCTAAAACAAGGACTCCTTCTGTTTCCGCAGGAATATCGTTAAGCGGAGGTACCGCGTCGTCCGGTCTCTCTCCGGTGGAAAAGAAACAATAGCAGCTTCCACCCCGTTCTTCGATATATTGCTTAATCTCTTTCGTCCTTTTATGCCCTTCATCTTTATATGTATTCGTAATAATCAAAAAGTTTTTCATATTATTTATCTAACTCCCCATGGGCCGCTTCCACAACGGCATGAATATCCACGTTTTCCTCTCCTGTACCTTCTGCTGCTTTTCTGATATAAACCAGATATTCAATATTTCCTTCCGGCCCCTTGATGGGGGAATATTCCAAATTTAATACCTGAAAACCTGTTTCCACCGCAAAGTCCAACACCTTGTGAATGACCTCCTCGTGGACAGACTTTTCCCGGACCACACCTTTTTTCCCTACTTTTTCCCGGCAGGCTTCAAACTGTGGCTTTATGAGGCATACCATCCCGCCGCCCTCATTCAGCAGTTCTTTTGCGGGACCAAGCACTTTTGTCAGGGATATAAAGGAGACATCCAAGGACGCAAAATCCAGCCGGTCTGCAATATCTCCGGGCGTCACATAGCGGATGTTCGTTTTTTCCATGCACACTACTCTGGGATCCTGACGCAGTTTCCAGGCGAACTGTCCATACCCCACGTCCACGGCGTATACTTTTTTTGCTCCGTTCTGAAGCATGCAGTCCGTAAACCCGCCGGTGGAGGCTCCGATATCCATACAAATTTTTCCATCCAATGTGATGCCAAAATGCGTCATGGCCTTTTCCAGCTTCAAGCCACCGCGGCTGACATATTTTAACGTATTTCCTTTTATTTCAATGGCCGCCTCCGCGTCAAAGGTGGCTCCCGCCTTATCTTCTCTCTGATTTTCTACAAAAACATTGCCTTCCATAATCATAGCTTTTGCTTTTTCCCTGGAAGGAGCAAGTCCTCTGTTTACCAGCAAAACATCCAATCTTTCCTTCAATCCTGCTATTCCTTTCCCTACACGATAATTTCATATTTTCCTGTATTCTTCCATGGTACGTTTCAGAATCGTATCCGCATCAATTCCCACTTCACGGCGCAGAATTTCCACATTGCCATGCTCCACATATTCGTCCGGTATCGCTATATTCAGCACATGGATGTCACTGTTCTGCTCTTGATAAAATTCTGTCACATGCTCGCCAAAGCCGCCATTTTTTACATTTTCTTCCATGGTCACAATCAGCTTATGACTCTTTGCAATCTCAAGCAGCGTTTCCGCGTCCAAGGGCTTTGCAAAACGGGCGTTGATCAGAGTACAGGAAATTCCAGCCTCCTTTAATCCGGCATATACAGCCTCTGCAGTCTTAACCATAGAACCTAATGCAAACAGCGCCACCTCAGATTCACGGTAAATCCATTCACTCTTTCCGTAAAGGATAGGTTCCCGATATTCTTCCAGGCCATCATAGGCCTCTCCTCTCGGATATCTTATCGCAATGGGGGCACCAAAATCAACTGCATATTTCACCATATCCGACAATTCCCATTTATTTTTCGGTGCAAGTATGGTCATGTTGGGAATGGCTGACAAATAGGATATGTCAAAAATACCCTGATGGGTCTCCCCGTCGCTTCCCACCAGTCCTGCCCGGTCAATGGCAAACACCACCGGCAGGTTCTGGATACACACATCATGCAGCACCTGGTCAAAGGCTCTCTGTAAAAAAGAAGAATACACTGCAAAAATCGGTTTTAAGCCCGCCGCAGCCAGGCCTGCCGCAAAAGTAACCGCATGCTGTTCTGCGATTCCCACATCAAAAAATCTGTCCGGAAACATATTCCGGAAACGCTTCAAACCGGTACCGTCTGCCATGGCCGCCGTAATCGCCACCACTTTCTCGTCCCGGTCTCCCATTTTTCGCATCACGGTAGAAAAAACGTCGGTATAATTTGAAACAGTTCTGGGTTTTTTTGGCAATCCCGTATCAATTTCAAAGGGTTCCGTACCATGAAATCTGGCCGGATGCCGCTCCGCCGGAAGATATCCGGCTCCCTTGTGGGTCAGCACATGAATCATTACAGGTCCATCAATCTTGAATCCCTCACGCATTAAGCGCATCATTCCCTTGATATCGCTGCCATCCACCGGTCCAAGATAAATAATTCCCATCTCTTCAAAAAGCATCCCGGGAATAAACAGCTGTTTGATACTGCTCTTCGTTCTGCGGATTTTCTCTACGATTCTTTCTCCGTACCCCGGAATCTTATTTAAAGAATTCATGACACCCATTTTTAAATCCCGATAAGCGTCCGTGGTTCGAAAACCGGAAAGATATTTGGAAAGTCCACCCACATTTTCAGAGATAGACATGTTATTATCATTTAAAATAATCATAAAGTTGGATTTCAGCTGGGCCGCATTATTCAATGCCTCAAATGCCATTCCACCAGTCAATGCTCCATCCCCGATCACGGAAACTACCTTGTAGTCCTCCCCGTTAATCTCTCTGGCGTGGGCATAGCCTAATCCGGCTGATAGTGAAGTGGAGCTGTGTCCCGTATCAAAACAGTCACAGTCACTTTCCTTGCGTTTGGGAAATCCGCTCATTCCTCCATATTTGCGTAATTCATCAAATCCCTCACGCCGTCCTGTCAGAAGCTTATGGGTGTAAGACTGATGCCCCACATCCCAGATCAGCTTATCCTTCGGTAAATCCAGAGAAAGATGCAGTGCCATGGTAAGCTCCACTACCCCCAGATTGGATGCCAGATGTCCCCCGGTGACAGATATTTTTTCAATTAAAAACTCTCGAATCTCGGACGGGAGAATTTTCAGTTCTTCCTCCGACAATTCTTTGATGTCATTTTCCTTTTTTATTTTTTCCAATACCATACACAGATACCTCTGTTTCTATTTGCTGTAACGATTCTTGTAACGCTGAATCGTTACCTATCTTTTATTACTTCTCCCGGAAGATGAGATAGCGCAGCAGCTCTGTCAGAAATTCATTTTTGACCACCAGACCGTCCATGCCTGCGATGGCCTCCTCCGAGATGCGAATCACATCCGCTCTTGCCTTGTCAAGACCTTCGTAGGTAACGTATGTGATTTTATTGTTTTTTTCATCACTTCCAATGGGTTTTCCAAGAACCTCCTGGGTACTGGTCACGTCGAGAATGTCGTCCTGAATTTGAAAAGCCAGTCCAACTTTTCCGGCAATTTCCTCTATCATCCGCTGCTCATTCTTCGTGGCACCTGCCAGCACTGCACCAATTAACATGGAGCTTTCAATCAATGCACTGGTTTTCAGGCGGTAAATAAAATCCAGTTTTTCTCTGGTCATGTTTCTGTCATTTTCTGATTCAATATCAACAGTCTGCCCACCTACCATACCATAAATACCGGCTTTTCCTGCCAGAATCTGCATAGCCTTTCCGACACCCGGATTGGAAGGCTCCATATCAAAGGCAAGGGTTGCTGTCTCGAAAGCATAAT
>JAGASC010000148.1 GCA_017621905.1 Roseburia sp. | reverse complement strand
GGCAAAAACACCGATTACCATCAGGCATTTGCTCACACATTCGAGCGGTATTGGGAGTGGTTTAACCGGAGAGTTGATTGAGACCAAACATCCAATGTGCAAATGGAAGACACTGGAGGAGGCGGTGGCATCGTATCCGAGTAATCCATTGGAATTTGAACCCTTTACAGGTACAGCCTACAGTGCGACACATGCTTTTGATATCGTTGCACGCATTGCGGAGCTCATATCCGGTATGCCTTATGATCAGTTCCTTGAAAAAAACTTATTCCAACCGTTGGGTATAGTTGATATGACTTTTTCTCCGACTGCAGAACAGTGGTCACGAGTTATCCCTATGCATGCTTATGAAGATGGAGTTGGAAAAGTAAAGGACTTTCCCGCAAACAGTTTAGTTGGAGGTATTCCGACTACTTATTTTTGTGCAGGAGGCGGGTTGGCATCGACGATGAGCGATTATATGAAGTTTGCAGCTATGCTGTTAAATTACGGCAGTGTGAATGGAAAACAGCTGGTTAGTGAGCAGTTGATTCGTGATATGGCAACACCGCAGCTACCTTCTTCTGTGGATAACGGAGAAGAGTTATGGGGACTGGCAGTAAGGGTAATTGCGAAGGAGTCATATCGTGATCTGCCCTGTGGCGCTTTTAGCTGGAGTGGTGCGTATGGTACACATTTTTGGGTAGATCCTGCAAATCGGATCACAGCAATCTATATGAAAAATTCAGAATATGACGGTGGTGCCCGTGCGGTAACAGCAAAGCATTTTGAGCAGGATGTAACGGCAGCTTTGCAATAGAATGGATATTGTTATAAGAGGTGTTTAAGGATGAAAATAGAAAAGTGGATATGGATTGATGAGAAAAAATATCCAGAGTATCAGACAACAATTTACAGTGGTTTATTGCCCCAAAAAGAAGATGGAAATTATTCTGTTGCAGAATTTGTAAAAGAATATTCGTTTGATTGCGAAGTGGTGGAGGCACAATTGTGTTTTAGTGGTGATACAGAATTCCAGCTTTTCTTAAATGGAGATTTCCTTGCAACCGGACCAATAAGCGTAGGCGGAGATTTCCTGTTTAATGAGAAACCACGCTCCAAGCACTATTCCAGCCGGCTTACCATTAGCCCAAATACAGATAAACTTCATTTTTTTGCCAGAGTGAAAATGATGCCCATAGGGATCAATGAGTATTCCAGGGGAAAAGGCGGATTTATGCTTTGGGCGAAATTACGTTTGAAAAACGGCAGAGTGAAGTATATCACCACGGACCATACCTGGCTTGCAAGAAGAAATCATGCATACATAAAAGACTGTTATTATGACCAGACATTTGATGTAGATGCGTTCTCCTTTGCCGCCGAGGTGCCCAATATTTGGCACACCGAAACAGCACCGCTGAAGATACGGAGCGAAGAAAAGATTTATCCTATTGAAAATCATAAAATCATGCTTGCTCCGAAGGAAAAGAGAGAAGTATACCTTGTATTTGACAAGATATACGCCGGTTTTGTGGCTGCCAATGTAAAAACACAAGGTTGCCTTGAGATAAAGACAGACTGTATTGAAACAGAGGCACCTATATGCACTTATCATTTGAAATTTACGAAAAACGGTGATTTTCGTGGGCTTCAGCTCAGAAGCATTGGGGCTTATAGGGCCTATGTTGAGAATCATTCTGCACAGCCGGCAGAGGTGGAACTCTATATGATTGCAACAAATTATCCGGTTGTGATGGATGCACAGACCTATACCAGTGATGAAGACATAAATCTGATTCTTCAGGTTTGTAAGCATACGCTGAAATATTGCAGGCAAATGATTCATCTTGATAGTCCTTTGCACTCTGAGCCGTTGGCCTGTACCGGGGATTATTATATTGAAAGTCTTATGACAGCGATGTCCTTTGGCGATATGTCATTGGCCGAGTTTGATGTGATAAGAACTGCCGAGCTGCTTCGTATGCATAATGGACGTATGTTCCATACCAGCTATAGTCTGACCTGGGTCATGATGTTATGGGATGTATATGAGATTACAGGAAATAAAGATTTACTTACAGAATGTGAGGATGCACTTTTACTATTGCTGGAACGTTTTGAGACCTATCTGGGAGAAAATGGGCTGATAGAGACACCTCCTGATTATATGTTTGTGGATTGGATTTATGTCGATGAAATTTCCATGCATCATCCGCCGAAGGCATTAGGACAGACGAGCCTCTGTGCCTTTTACTATGGAGCGCTTAAAACAGCACAAAAAATATTTGACGAGCTTGACGAAGATCCTGAAAGTGTATATTGTGCATGCAAAGCTGAAGATATAAGAAATGCTGTTAACAATCTGTTATATGATAGAGAAAAAGGATTATATTTCGATGGTCTTAACACGCCCACACCGGAACATATGCTCACTACTTATATGCCACAAAATATCAAGAAGCGTTATTATATGCCGCATTCCAATATTCTTTGCGCCTGCTTCGGAGTTTGTGAGGATGAAATAGGCAGAATGCTCATAAAAAAGGTGGTCGAGGACAAAGAATGGGGGGCTTGTCAGCCATATTTCAAGCACTATTTGCTGGAAGCAATCTATCGATTGGGGCTTTGCGAGGAGTATACGCTTTCTGTCATAGAGGATTGGAAAGAACCGGTAAAAGAATGCCCGAAGGGGCTTGTGGAAGGATTTATTGCTCCTGAGCCGACCTATAGCTTTGACCATAGCCATGCATGGGGCGGAACACCACTTTACTCCCTACCGAAGGCGATGTTAGGACTTGAAATTCTTGCCCCCGGTTACAAAAAAATCAGACTGGCTCCAAAACTATTGGGTCTGAAAAATGCGCATATTGAAGTTCCTACACCCTATGGAATGATGGTTTTTGAACTTGAAAGTGGGAGAGAAATAAAAATGACTATTCCAAAGGCAATCCAAATCGTGATGCCTTAAATAGAAACAGGAAAACAATAACAGGGAGGTAGATATGTATCATGCAGAATTATCTGATATTGTTGTCGGAGGAGAATTGAAGAAACGACAGCATTTAAGCTTTAAACGCATGCAGGAAGAACAATATCAGCCTAAAAATTTTTTTAAAGACATTACTTATGACTGGCCGGGAGATCACGAGGGTCGAGTTCTCTTGGCATTGGTAATGACAGCGCAGGCGACACACCGGGAACCGGAATATTTAGAGCGTATTATGGAGGAATTTCCGGATAGACTCAATTGTGAAGGGTTTCTTGGAAAGTTGTTTTGCAAGGATTGTATTGACGAGCAACAGATTTCCGGACACAGCTGGTTGTTGCGGGGATTGGTAGAGCTTTACCGGTGGAAAAAGTCAGAACAAGCTTTACAGATGATAAAGGATATTGTTAACAACCTCTTTTTGAAAACAAAGGGTTTTTATCAGAACTATCCGATTGAAAAAAATGACAGACAAAATGGCGGTGCGGCAGCAGGCAATCTTACCGGACAGGTGAAGAATGGCTGGGCGTTATCCACAGATGTTGGCTGTGCTTTTATTGCCCTCGATGGAGTGACGGCTGCGTATGAATTATTAAAAGTGCCAGATCTAAAAGAACTGATACAGGAGATGATAGAACGGTTCAGACAAATGGATTTTAACGGACTTTATATGCAGACGCATGCAACACTGACTGCGCAAAGAGGTATTTTGAGGTATTATTCCATTATCAAGGATGAAAATCTTTTGAAGTATGTACAGAAGGCATTTCGGGAGTATACACAGACGGCAATTACGGCACATTTTGCCAATCATAATTGGTTTGGCAGACCGGAATGGACAGAACCATGTGCGATTATTGATTCGTTTATTGTGGCAGTACAGCTGTGGGAATATACAAAAGTACCGGATTATCTGGAGCTGGCACACAAAATTTACTTTAATGCGATGGGACATGCGCAGAGACCAAATGGAGGGTTTGGATGTGATAATTGTCCCGGTGCAAACGGCTTGTTTTTATATCCGATGAAAGATATTTATGAAGCTTTCTGGTGCTGTACCATGCGTGGCGCAGATAGAATTTCTTTGGCAGCAAACTACATTTATTGGATAGAGAAAAACACGCTATATACAGCGTTTTATCATGACAGTACCGTGACGCTTCGATTCCACGATGGGACTGTGACATTAAAGCAGAAAACGGATTACCCGATAAGCGGAAAAGTTAGGTTTGAAGTGTTGGACACGAATTGCGTGGAACCCAAAACGGTGAAACTGTTTCTTCCGGCATGTGAGCAACGGAATGATGTGGTGCTTATGATTGGTGAACAAAAAACACCAGTCTTGTTTGAAAGTGGATTCGTTATCTTTGAAACATACTTTCGGAAAGGAGATATTATGGAATTTTCCTTTCCACTGGGATTATATAAAACGGTTTTTCGGGATGAGTTCTGTATGCAGGAATATGAACAGATTTTCCATGGTCCGCTGTTATTGGGAATTAGCGGAGAGGAAGAAATCGGTTCTCCGGAAATGACAGATTTGGAGCATACTGTAGATGCATGTTATCGGCTTGCGGACAGTGAAAAAACACTGGAACCAATCAATAAAATAACATTTTTGCCGGCGGAGGATGCTTTGCAGAGCAAGCTTCAGGTGTTATTTTTGAGAGGATGATAGAAGTGGAGGATAGAGTATGAAAACATATCATTATTTTGATGAACCATTAAAGCTTTTTGGGGTTCCGTGTCTAGAACAGACGGGAAAGGTGCAAAGGCTGCCGGAGAGCTTAATGCAGAAGTTGCATAATCTGGAACTTTTTGGAAGAAGATGCCCGGGAGCCAGATTGTGCTTCCGTACAAATTCGCCCAAGGTGCAGATAAAAATTACATTAGAAACATTGTCGGTAGATATTTGGATGTCGATTCTTTCATGCCAGTCAGCTTTCGTATTGGTAGGAGAAAGAAGTAGCGCACATTTTGCGGGAGTTGTCTTTCCGCAGAATTACGATGCCAAGATCTTTGAGGGTACGATTCAAAAATCAGATGAAATGGAAGATATTACAATCTTTTTGCCTCGAAATGAAGGGGTTGCAGATGTAGAGATTGGCATCTGTGATGATGCAATCATAGAGGCACCCACTCCATATGTAAATGAAAAACCGGTGGTATATTACGGTTCTTCGATTACAGAGGGAGGCTGTTGTTCTAATATGTTTAATGTGTACAATGCGATTTTGTCAAACAGGCTGAACCTGGACTATTATAATTTTGGCTTTTCAGGAAATGCAAAGGGGGAGCCGGAAGTGGCAGATTATATCAG
>JAGASC010000147.1 GCA_017621905.1 Roseburia sp. | reverse complement strand
CGTGACAAAGGGCGCTCCTTGTGACAAAAGCCCCGTCCCCGACACACAGTTGACAAAAAGCGAATACGTGCTATAATCTACATAACCTATTAAATCAGTAGGAAAAGAAACAATACAGTCGAGGTACGTATCAGATGACATTGTCACAATTAAAATATGTGATTACGGTTGCAGAGGCAAAATCCATGAATGAGGCCGCCAAACAGCTGTTTATCTCCCAGCCCAGTCTGTCTGCAGCAATCAGGGAGTTGGAGGAAGAGATTGGAATAGAGGTGTTCCGCAGAAGTAATAAAGGTGTATTTGTGACACCGGAGGGCGAGGAATTTGTCGGCTATGCGAGACAGGTGGCAGAGCAGTACAAGCTGATCGAAAACAAGTATATTAACAAAACAAATATCAAAAAAAAGTTCGGAGTTTCTACCCAGCATTATACATTTGCGGTCAAAGCTTTTGTTGAAATGGTCAAGCAGTTCGGTATGGAAGAGTATGAATTTGCCATTCGGGAGACCAAGACCTATGAAGTCATTGAGGATGTTAAGAATTTTAAGAGTGAGATTGGTATCTTATACGTCAATGAGTTCAATCAGAAAGTGTTAAATAAGCTTTTTACGGAGTATGGATTGGAATTTCAGCCGATTCTGGACTGCCATATCTATGTGTATATGTGGAAGGATCATCCGCTGGCGAAACATAAAGAGATCTCTTTGGAGGAGCTGGAGGATTATCCGTGTCTGGCTTTTGAGCAGGGCAATTATAATTCCTTTTATTTCGCAGAAGAAGTGTTGAGTACCTACAATTACAAACAGCTGATCAGGGCCAATGACCGGGCAACTCTGCTTAATCTGATGGTGGGACTCAATGGCTATACCTTGTGTTCCGGCATCATCTGCGAGGAACTGAACGGGTCTGATTATTGTGCGGTACGCTTAAAGTCAGATGAAACCATGACGATCGGGTATCTTTTCCGGAAAGGTGTTACAATCAGTACGCTTGGATTGAAATATATCGAGGAATTATCGAAGTACAAGGACAAGGCACTGAAGTAGTATGCGGGGACACTCCTTGTGACAAAAGGAACGTCCCCACGAAAGGAGAAAAAATGATTTATTTAGATAATGCAGCAACAACGCAGGTTTACCCGGAAGTATTGGAAGCTATGATGCCGTATTTTACGGAGTATTATGGCAATCCATCTTCTATTTATACTTTTGCGGGAGAGGCCGGTAAGGCAGTAGCGAAAGCAAGGGAAACCCTGGCAGATCTGATTCATGCCAATGCAGAGGAAATTTATTTTACAGGTGGTGGTTCCGAGTCGGATAACTGGGCATTGAAGGCGACGGCAGAGGCATACGCAGAGAAAGGAAAGCATATCATCACCACGAAGATCGAGCATCATGCAATTCTCCATACCTGTGAGTATCTGGAGAAAAAGGGGTATGAAGTGACATATGTGGATGTGGACGAATACGGGACCGTAAAGCTGGACGAGCTGGAAAAGGCAATTCGCCCGGATACGATCTTAATCTCCGTGATGGCTGCCAATAATGAGATTGGTACGATTCAGCCCATTGAGGAAATCGGAAAGATTGCCAGAAAATACGGCGTTTTGTTTCATACAGATGCGGTGCAGGCATTTGGGCATATTGAGTTGGATGTAGATAAAATGAATATTGATATGTTAAGTGCCAGTGGTCATAAGGTAAATGGACCGAAGGGAATCGGACTGATGTATATCAGGAAGGGTGTCAAAATCCGGTCCTTCATCCATGGTGGTGCACAGGAACGATCAAGAAGAGCAGGAACACTGAATGTGCCGGGCATTGTGGGATTTGGAAAGGCTGCGGAGCTGGCGAAGGTCTCCATGGAGGAAAGAATCGCATATGAAACCAAGCTTCGGGATCATTTAATTGACCGGGTGTTAAAAGAAATTCCTTATAGCAGATTAAATGGGGCAAAGAAGGACAGACTTCCTAATAACGCCAATTTCTGCTTCCGCTATATCGAAGGGGAATCTCTGTTAATTCTTCTGGATCAGAAGGGTATCTGCGGCTCCAGTGGCTCGGCATGTACTTCGGGTTCTCTGGATCCGTCCCATGTATTGCTGGCGATCGGACTTCCCCATGAGATTGCGCATGGTTCCCTGCGGCTGACATTGTCGGAAAAAACGACCATGGAAGAGATTGATTACACGGTGGGGGAACTGAAAAAGATTGTGGAGAGACTAAGGAGTATGTCTCCGTTATATGAGGATTTCCTGAAGAGGGAAACCAAATAATGTAATTGTAATGTGACATTTGTTTTATCATGAATCTCTGAAAATATTATTTCAAAATATAGTTACCGGCAGAATTTTGCGGTATCAGAAAGGATGGAAAAATATGTACTCAGAAAAGGTAATGGATCATTTTAATAATCCACGGAATGTTGGAGAAATAGAAAATGCAAGCGGTGTAGGAACGGTTGGAAATGCAAAATGTGGAGATATTATGAGAATGTATCTGGATATTGATGACCAGGGCATTATTCAGGATGTCAAATTCAAAACATTTGGATGCGGGGCAGCGGTTGCAACGAGCAGTATGGCAACGGAGCTGGTCAAGGGAAAGACGGTGCAGGAGGCACTGCAGGTAACCAATAAGGCAGTCTGTGAAGCATTGGACGGGCTTCCTCCGGTGAAAATTCATTGTTCCCTGCTGGCGGAAGAGGCAATCCATGCTGCACTATGGGATTATGCAGAGAAAAATCATATTGTGATCGAAGGGCTGGAGAAGCCAGTCAATGATATTTCTGAGAAAGAGGAGGATGTCAGCGAGACATATTGAAATCGGGGACGGGGATTCTGTCACGATACTGGGGTCAAAAGCCCGTTTGCAATTTATAAATTAGTAAAATGCACAAAATAAGTCACATGGATTCCTATGCGCTAAACGTTACGATGAGCCTCAAAAGGCATAAATCGTGTTCAGCAAAGGCTTCCACGATTTATAGAGTCTCATCTTCACAGCGCAAAATGTCATCCAAGTGATTT
>JAGASC010000146.1 GCA_017621905.1 Roseburia sp. | reverse complement strand
TGCTGACATCATCATGTTAGATAACATGACACCGGACCAGATGGCAGAGGCAATCCGCATCATTGACGGAAGAGCCGAGACAGAATGCTCCGGCAATATCACAAAGGAAAACATCAGCACTATTACCAGTCTCGGTGTGGATTATGTTTCCAGCGGTGCGCTGACTCATTCAGCACCAATTTTGGATGTCAGCTTAAAGCATTTAAGAGTGTTAGATTAGAATAGAAAGAAGGTAAGGCATGGAAAAGGAATTGACCGGTACAGACAGAAGAAAAAAACTGTTATTTCTGATGCGCGAATCGGAAACTCCGTTATCCGGAAGTAAATTGGGGGAAGCAACCGGGGTCAGCCGTCAAATCGTGGTGCAGGATATTGCATTACTGCGAACAGAAGGATATCCTATTGTTTCCACTGCAAGAGGTTATGTCCTGGCAGAATCCAAACAGTCTGTACGACTGTTCAAAGTATATCACACGAATGAACAGGTGGAGGATGAATTGAATACAATTGTGGATCTGGGCGGCTGCGTAATGGATGTAATGGTAAATCACAGAGCCTACGGAAAACTAACGGCTCCTTTGTCCATCAAAAACCGGAAAAATGTCCGGGATTTCGTCAACGACATCCGGACCGGCAAGTCGGCGCCACTTTTGAATGTCACTTCCGGTTATCATTTTCATCGTATTTCAGCAGAAAATGAAACTATTTTAGACGAAATCGAGGATGCATTGCGTAAAAAGAACTATCTTGCAGAGTTCCTGCCCTATGAAAATCTTGACTTCACAGAAAAATAGCTTTATAATAAATACATCTATGCACAAAGAACCCATTAGGGTCAGGAGGACGCATGATTAAGAGCATGACAGGGTTCGGTCGCTGTGAGGTCACAGAGGGGAACCGCAAATTTACCGTTGAGATGAAGTCTGTAAACCATCGCTATTTAGACATCAACATCAAGATGCCGAAAAAGCTGAATTTCTTTGAGAGTGCCATTCGCAATCTTTTAAAGGAATACATGGAGCGTGGCAAGGTAGATATCTATATTACCTACGAGGATTATACCGAAGATAATTTTTCTTTGAAATATAATGAAGAGTTGGCAGCCAGGTATCTGGCTCATTTAAAGGACATGGCAGAAAAGTTTGGTCTGGAGAATGATATTCGTGTCAGCTCTCTTTCCCGTTATCCGGACGTTTTTGTTATGGAAGAACAGGATATTGATGAAAAGGAACTCTGGGCCGGATTGGAAAAAGCACTGCGCGGCGCTGCCGGTCAGTTTGTGGAGACACGTATCGCAGAAGGTGAGCGCTTAAAGACAGATTTGATTGCAAAACTGGACAATATGCTTTCTTATGTAGATTTTATCGAGGCGCGTTCCCCGGAAATTATGCAGGAATACCGTACCCGTCTGGAAGAAAAAGTCAAAGAGCTTTTGGGAGACAGACAGATTGACGAGGGACGGATTGCCACAGAAGTGACGATTTTTGCCGATAAAATCTGTGTGGATGAGGAAACAGTCCGTCTGCGCTGCCATATCCAGAGCACAAAGGATGCCTTGGAAAAGGGCGGCGGCATCGGCCGTAAACTGGATTTTATCGCCCAGGAAATGAACCGCGAAGCCAACACGATCCTCTCCAAATCCAGTGACCTGCTGGTTTCCGATACAGGAATTAATTTAAAGACAGACATTGAAAAAGTGCGGGAGCAGATTCAGAATATCGAATAACTGTGATAAATTACTAATATCGCAAGATTTCAGTTGATTTTTGGGAGATATTATGGCAAAGTTAATTAATATCGGATTTGGGAACATGGTCAATACCGATAAAATCATCAGCATCATTTCATCGGATTCGGCCCCTGCCAAGCGTATGGTGCAAAGATCCAAGGAACAGGAAACCCTGATTGACGCTACCCAGGGCAGACGTACCAAGAGCGTAATTTTTACCGATAGCAATAAAATAATTTTATCCGCATTACAGCCGGAGACGCTGGCCGGCAGATTTAACGGTAATGCCACAGAGGTTTGGGATGACACGAAAGAATAGAGGAATTTTAACGGTTGTATCCGGCTTTTCCGGTGCAGGAAAAGGAACCATCATGAAAGAGCTCATGAAAAAATATGAGGATAACTATGCGTTGTCCATATCTGCCACCACCCGGAGTCCGAGACCCGGCGAGCGCGATGGTGTGGAATATTTTTTCGTAACAAAAGAAGATTTTGAACAGATGATTGCAGAAGATGCACTCATTGAATATGCAGAATATGTAGATAATTATTATGGTACCCCCCGGGCTTATGTGGAAGAACAGTTAAAATCCGGGCGGAATGTTATCTTAGAGATTGAAATTCAGGGAGCTTTGCAGGTAAGAAAGAAATTCCCGGATACGCTGCTTTTGTTTGTGACACCGCCTTCCGTAGAAGAATTAAAAAAACGTCTGGTTGGCCGGGGCACGGAGAGTATGGAGGTAATCGAATCCCGCCTTGCCCGTGCGGTAAAAGAAGCAGAGGGCATTGAAGAATACGACTATTTAGTGATCAACGATGTGTTAGAGGATGCAGTGGAAGAAGTCCATGGAATTATTACTCAGGAG
>JAGASC010000145.1 GCA_017621905.1 Roseburia sp. | reverse complement strand
TGCCTGCTGTTCTGCCGATCATGGGAATATCCATGGCGACAAGGTAGCGGACGAAGGTGGTGTTCCGGCTCTTTTCAATGGACTCCTGCAGGCGTTCATAGGATTTCTCACCAAAGCCCTCCATTGCAATGATCTCACTGCGGTAGCGGTCCAAATGATAAAGATCCTGATAGGACTGAAGAAAGCCTGCATCAATCAGCTTTTCGAGAGTGGCTTCGGAAAGTCCTGTAATGTTCATTGCTTTTTTCTCTGCAAAATGTACGAATTTCTGAAGAATACGGCTTTTGCAGTTAATGTTGTCGCAGTGCAGGGTTTCTATCAGGCGTCCGTCTTCTGCAGTGCGGGAATAGATGCGGGCAGGCTGCCCACAGCAGGGGCAGGTTTCAGGCAGCATATTCTCATAGGTGCCCCGGTCCAGATTTTCCTCTACATGGGGAATAATCATATTGCGCTTGGATACCAGAATGCGGCAGCCGGGATGCAGCTCCAGATTTTTGATAAAGCTTACATTGTGCAGGCTCGCTCTGGATACGTCACAGCCGTCAATCTCCACGGTGTCAAAGACCGCCACGGGAGCGATTTCCCCGGTGCGCCCTGTCTGCCATTCAATCGAGCGGAAGATGGTTTCGTAGGTATCATCCTCAAACTTGAACGCCAGTCCGTCATTGTAATGATGCCCGGTACGTCCAAGACTCCGGGAATAAGCCAGGCTGTCAAAACGGACGACCATGCCGTCAATAGGAATGTCTGTTGTTTCAGCGAGCTCCACGAGGGTATTGATCTGGCTCTCCAGTTCGGATTCTGTTACATCCGGAGATAACGGAATAAAAGGGCAGATTTTAAACCCGTATTCTTTTATGGCGAGCAGCTTCCGGCTGCGGCTTTTCTGATCTGTAAATTCGTCAAGCCCTTCCAGTACATTAAAAACAAAGAAATTTACTTCACGTTCCTTGCAGGTTTCTGCACTCAGACTGCGGATGGAACCGGCAGCGAGATTTCTGGCGTTGCGGTAGGGTTTGCCGTCACTGCCGACAAGGGTATCCTTCAGGCGTGCGAAGTCACGCTTATGAATAAAGCCTTCCCCGGTAACGACCAGACGTTCTTTGTACGGAATGGTCAGCGGAACATTGCGGAAGGCAGGGACATTGTGGGTAATGACTTCTCCTTCCTCCCCGTCGCCTCTGGTAGAGCCTTCGATGAACCTGCCGTTCTCGTAGACAAGCTTTACGGTAAGACCGTCCAGCTTCAGCATCAGCAGGGCATATTTCTTTTTCAGAAAGGTGAGCAGCTCACGGATCTGTTTGGTCTTGTCAAGGGATAGCAGTGGGATCGGGTGTCTGACCTTATCCAGCGCACTGACTGCCTTATATCCTACAGTCTGCGTTGGAGAATTGCTGAGGACAATGCCGGTTTCTGCTTCCAGCCGCTTCAACTCATCATACAGATGGTCATAGACAGCATCGCTCACACTGGGATTATTTTCATTGTAATATTCATGCCGGTAACCGTTCAGTCTGTCAACCAGCTCACGAATGTGTTCTGCATTTTGATTCATGCGTTTTCCTCCTTACATGTGGCAGTCCACACCGATTAGAACCGTATCATCTGCAAGGGAATCAAGGTAATCCTCCAGTGTTTGCTGCCAGTTGTTCTTAATAGTTTCATTTCCACTCTCTGTTACAATGTCATCAACTGACTGCCATCCGTTCTCGCCCAGAAAGGCATAGAAGTAAGCGGGATAGCGTGGGATATCGTCATAGCCATGGCGTGACAGGTATTCCTTTTCACTGTCCCCTTTTTGGTAAAGCAGTCTGCCGTTTAAGTAAATGCCGTCCGCCGTGGTAATTCCGTAGATGTCTTTGTCCCGCTCTCCGGTCAGGAATAATTTCTCCAGACTCCGGAAGCGGTTCTTTGCCTGCTGAAGATGCCAGTCACGGATAGCCTGCCATTCAATATCTTTTTTTCTGGCGGCGCATACCCATTTGTAGCCTTCGGGAGCGGGAATTTCTTCTCTGGAACAGCTCCTTTCCCCGATGGAGCATTCGGTGCAGCTGTCCTTTACCAGAAAGAGATCCTGCCAGCGTCCTCCAATGGAATAGTAATCATAGAAGGCATCCGGGTTGTAATAATAGCCGTAGGCATTCTGCTCTTTATGATAGGTGTAGCCATAATAATCTTCTGCAAAGGATGCAATGCTGGGAAATAACTTGCTTATAGGGTAGTTGGGAAGTGCTTTCATGCGTTTTGCACGCTTTGTGCGTTTCTCATGCTTTAATGGTCCTGCATGGCATTGATAGACCTTGCCGTCTCTAATAGTAAAATGGTTTACGACAGGGTGGCTGTATACTGGAATAATACGTCCTTCCGGCAGCCTGATGCAGTCAATGTGACCCAGATAACCAGATTGTAAAGCTTCTGTTTGATCCCAAAATTCCAAATAATCCGGATTGTCGGTTCCTGCATAATAGCGTTCCAAAGATTGCGCAACAAAATCGGTTATAGCTCTTGAGAAGGTATCCCGACGGCTGTTGCACGCTTCCAGTGCAAGAGACAGTATGACAGGCGGCCCTTCCGTATAATTTTTTCTTTCCTGTTCTAATGCTGTAATGTGCTTCGCTATTTCCTGATTGGTCTGTAAATCCGCTTCCAGATTAGGAATTTCAGCAGTGACAAGGGTTAAATAGTGCATATTTCATTCATCTCCTTTTCTTGTGGATTATCATTGATTTGTACGGAATCCTTTCTCATAGCCTCCTTTCCCGTTGCATAAAAAAAACAGGAGTCATACGGGATACGGAGTATCCGATACAATTCCTGCTAACGTGCAGCACCTGCCGCAAATAAAAAAGCCAGAAGGCATAGAGCGGCTGACGCTCTATACGTTCTGACTTCGTACAAACTTAAACAACGTGTGATTTCCCTTTTGGGATGGCACAAATTCAATAACAAAATGATTATACCACTATATATAGATATAGTCAAACAAATAAACACAAAATATAGAAAAAGAGCCGACTGATAACAGCCGGCTCAGGTAATTGCATTACTTTTTCTTCGGACACCATGCAGGTGATGTTTTCAATGGAACTGTATCAGAATAGACAGCTCCAAATCCAAGAAAACCGGGCATTTTCCGAAGTCCTTTCTGAATGAAATAATCATTGATGTAGCGCTGATCCGGATGACTGCAGGAGAAATTTGTCCGGGTATTGCCTCTGGGACGGATTCCGCTGCAGTATTGGCATTCGCTGCATTTTATGGGTTGCTTTTTGTTTGTCATGCTTTTGCCTCCTCAGACTGATAGAATTAAACATAAGCCGCCTGCGGCAGTGTGACACCATTCTTATGTGCTATGGCAGACTGGTGGTAATCCAGTTCGGTGATCACAGCCTCAATCGTGTCAAACGCAGCAGAAAGTTCCAGATACCGGGTAATGAACCCCAGAACCTCTGTATAGAGGAACATTTGCTGCTGCTTGGTCAGGCGGTTCAAGGCTGTAATCCGTTTCTGCTTTTCTTCATACAAATCTGCGCAGTAGATATTTTCATGCTCCAGAAGCTCTGCCATGTCGGTGTCCGCCAGCATTGCCGCAGCGGTGTTGAACCAGGCGATAGCAGTTTGGCTGCTGTCGTCCTCCTCGCAGAAGGCAATCTTCTTTGCAGGCATCTGATACCAGAGCCTGCTTTTCAAATCGTCCAGCTCCATGTACAGGTCAGATGCCATGTTGCATAATTCGTTAATCTGGTCGTAGTAATAGTCCCAGTACGGGCTGTCCTTTTCATTTCCATTGAAGCAATAGTCCATCATTTTGTCCAGGCCGTCCGTGACGGACCATAAATCCAGTTTTTTGTATAATGCCATCTGGTAATCCCCCTTTCTCAGGTATCATGTCTGTGCAGACAGGTATATCTGCTGTTTTTTTGCACATTCCATTCCGTGTAAGCGCCATCTTTGTAAATCCTGCGGCTGCAGATTGGACAGTCCACCGTTTCAGGATTTTTGTCCTGCAGGTAAATTTTTTCATTGCAGGAAGGGCAGAAGTATCCGTACAGCCGCAGAGATTCTAAAACAACCACGGAAGCTTGTGTTTTCCGTAAAGCTTCCAGCTCGGATAAATGGTTTCGTCTGCGCTCAATGGCATGCTCATAACGCTGGTAAGGCCCACCGATACCGTAAAAGTCCATATTGTTCTGTTGCTTTCTGGATAATACTTCCAGTTCAGACCGGGTTTTACTTTCTTCCTTCTGAATGATGGCAAGGATTTGCTCTTTTATCTTCTCCAGCTTTTTCATCAGGCCGCCTCCTGTCTTTCTTCCGAATGGAAAAATTCAGAGATGTCCCATTCGCCATGCAGATATTTTGCTGCAGGGCACTGTGCCTCCTCTGAACCTTCGCTGCAGGTGCAGCCGCCATGTATGTGCATGGCAAGCAGAGAGGACAGGGTTTCCCAGCGCTTACTCCGTTCATCTGCCATAGTAATGTCAGAACAGCGGTAATAGCGGGAGCAGTTCTTTTCACAGTCCTGCGGCTGTTTTTCCAGACCTTTACAGAAGGCAGGCGCTTTCAAAGCGAGCCAGGTAAAAAATTCCGGCGTCAGGCAGGCGTGGTGCAAGTGGTTGACAGTAAGCTCCATCAGGTCATTGTGGCTTATGTTGGCATCATAGAAATGGTCGAAGCATTCGCAGAGCCAGTCCGTAAGTTCCGGAAATTCCTCCAGATGACCGGAATGGAATCTGGTATCTGGATTCTGTGCCGTATCTGCCAGCGTATTGGCGAAATCCTCTTCCAGATAGCGCCGCTCCTTGATGCGGTATGCTTGTTCCAGTTCCTCCTCCGTCAAAGTAATTGTGTGTATCTGCCTGTCAATCAGGCGTTTTATTTCTAAACTCATTTGATTTTCCTCCGTAATTCAGGCATCAGGCGTCTGATTTTTGTTATTTGTCGATAGGCTTTTTTGATAGTCTTCCAATGGTATCCATGTGTCGTTTATGAAGACACAGTGGTTTACCGGGCTGTACAGCAGAGGCAGCGTATCTGGATTTTCCAGACATTCCTTTGTAATATAGATTCCGGGATATTCCCGGTAGAAATGATCCATTTCCGTTAAAAGTGTCGTCCGAAACTGGCTGCAGTGGTGCTCAAAGGCATCCATGTCCCACGTTTTGTAAATATCGCAGGAAAGTTCTTTCAGGATACCGGAAGTTTTGATGAGGCGCTCCACACGGGAAACGCCTTCCTCCAGATAATCCCTGTGTATCCGGATGCCGGATAGCGTCAGCTGCCTGGCATATTCGGAAGCGCAGCAGCGCAGCCTTTGGCATAAATCGTCATAGCCCTTTTTGTATCTGGTTTTCAGAATGTCCAGGGGAACCTTTTCCCGGTTCGCCTGCAGTGTCCCTAACAGGGAAAGCAGCTGGGAACGCAGCTCCTCCATGGAAAGCTTGGCTGTGTCCATAAGAACCTCCTTTTTCAAAAGGGCTGCCTTTGCAGACAGCCCCTGGTGATTGTTTAAGCGGCATTTACCGCATCTGTCGGCGTTGCGTCGCAGGAAATCGTGTAAATGCTGTTCTGGGTTTCAAAGCGGACATGTTCCGGCGTTTCCTCCAGAATACTTTTGACAGCACTGGTACGGATCAGCTCGCCGTTGTAAAGATAAACGGCAGGCATTCCCGGCTTCAGTATGCCAAGAAGACTGGCGGTAATGCAGATGTGCGGCTTTTTATTTTTAGATAATTGTCGGTTTTTCCATTTGAGAATCATAAAATTCCTCCTATGCGACCTGATAGGACAGGCGGTAACTGCCGTTCCCACAGGAAATGTACTGGTCTTTGTGTTCATAAATGGTTGCACGGATGCGCTCCCGGAAATGTGAATTTTTCTTTGCCTTCGGATGGGAGGCCAGGCACACATAAAGCTCTGCGAGTGCCATCTGGCCGCCGCGGCTCTCAAAGGTCATCCGGATCAGGTGATGCCAGGTCAATGCGGTAAGGTCCGTATCCTCAATGGAGAAATAGTTTTCCTTTGCATAGTGGTACGGTATCATCAGGACATCCTTTTTATGTAAGAGCAGAAGGTATTCCGTGACAATGGGAATAAAGGGTTTTGCATAGCGTCTGGAGTCAGAGACACAGTTGAACTGTCCCTTGACCAGAAACGATTCAAAATCCCCCATGCGCATCATATCGTGCTGTATGGAATAAAACTTTCCCTGCGAGCGGATGTCCCCCACAAGGACGGCAAGGCGCCCATCCTTTCGGAGTGCCATATAGAGCTTGCGTATGCACAGGTTCAGTTTTTCCAGAAAATCATTGTAATTT
>JAGASC010000144.1 GCA_017621905.1 Roseburia sp. | reverse complement strand
GTAATAAAAAAAGTTTCTGTCAATGTGTGAAAAATTTAACACGAGTTAAAATATAGCTTCCAGGTAACAGCGAAGGCATCTGAACTGTTACGATTCCAACTCAGTTGACAATTGCTCCCATTCATCGTAGCACTCTTCCAGTTCTTTCTGATACGCTGCGGATTTTGCGGCCAGTTCATTTAATTTTGCTGAATTGGTGGCGGTTTCCGACTTTGTACATTCTTCGTCGATGGCGGCGATCAGACTTTCCAGTTCCTCAATTCTTGTTTCTGTCTTTTTTAAGCTGTTTTCAAGCTTGCGGATTCTGGCCTGCTCGGCTTTCTGTATCTGCCAGTCCAGCTTGGTATCTGTAACAACGCCGCTGCCTCCGGAATCTCTGATATCACTGTTATTTTGCTGCGTCGCTTTAGCGCCTGCGCCTATGGAATCGGCCTCGATTGCAACGTTTTTGCTGCCTGCATTTTCATTGACGTAAATTCTGGTGAGCTCGTCTCGTTTTTCCAGATAATAATCATAGTTTCCGATGTAGTTAACGATGGTTTCTCCTGTCAGTTCCAGAATCCGTGTTGCTGTCTGATTGATGAAGTAGCGGTCATGGGATACGAAAAATACGGTTCCGGTATATTGATTCAGGGCGCTCTCCAGGATTTCCTTGGAAGTGATGTCCAGGTGGTTGGTGGGCTCGTCCAATATCAGGAAGTTGGCATCGGAAAGCATCAATTTTGCAAGGGAGACACGACCGCGCTCGCCACCGCTTAAGTCGGCAATCCGTTTAAATACATCGTCGTTTGTGAAAAGAAAGGCGGCCAGCACATTACGGATTTTCGTGTGATTCAAGTCCGGATATGCGTCGGAAATTTCTTCAAATATGGTCTTTTCACTATGCAATAGCTGATGTTCCTGGTCGTAATATCCGATGTGGACGTTGGCGCCCAGGGTCACGGTGCCGGAATCTGCCGCAAGAAGGCCGTTGATGATTTTTAACATGGTGGTCTTTCCGGTTCCGTTATTACCAATTAATGCTACACGTTCGCCACGCTTGATTTCAAAGGAAATGTCGGTAAATAGCGTTATGGGGGCAAAGGATTTGCCGAGACTCTGAATGGTCAGTACGTCATTGCCGCTTGGCACATTAGGTTCTAAGACAATGTGGATGTCTGTATTTTCCTCCGTAGGCTTTTCCATGCGGTCTATTTTGTCCAGCATTTTCTCGCGGCTTTCAGCGCGCTTGATGGATTTTTCACGGTTGAAGGAACGGAGGCGGGCTATGACCTCTTCCTGGTGTTTGATTTCCCGTTGCTGATTATAATATTGTTTTAGTAAATCCTCCCGGACTTTTGCTTTTTTCTTTGCAAAGTCCGTGTAATTTCCCTGATAAACAAAAGATTTGTGCTGGAATATCTCAACTACTTTGGTCACTACCCGGTCAAGAAAATAGCGGTCGTGGGCAACAATTACCACTGCACCGCGGTAATTCGACAGAAAATTTTCGAGCCAGCGTATGGACTCCATGTCCAGATGGTTGGTGGGCTCATCTAAGAGAAGTACGTCCGGCTTTGTCACCAACAGCTTGCCGAGAGACACACGGGTCTTTTGTCCGCCGGAAAGTTCGCTCATTTTTTTTGTGAATTCTTCCTCGGAAAAGCCAAGACCTTTTAAGACACCGGTCACTTCACTCCGATAGGTGTAGCCTCCCTCCAGTTCAAAAGTATGGCTGAGTTTATGATAATCCTCTAACAACCATTCCAGCCTTTCTCCGGAGAGATGGTTCATCTCCTCTTCCATTTGACGGAGACGTTCTTCCTTTGCGATAATATCGCTGCGGGAATCGAGAACCTCCTCATAGATTGTCTTGTGGCCGGAAATGTCCTGATACTGGGCAAGATAGCCGATACTGGTGTCCTTTGCCAGCACGACTTCACCGGAATCAGCGGATTCTTCCTGCATAATTATTTTAAGCAGCGTAGATTTGCCGGCACCATTGACGCCGACAATTGCTGCTTTTTCGTTTGCTTCAATATGAAAATTGATATCTTTTAGTATTTCATCGGTCCCGAATGATTTCGAGATATTCTGACATGCTAAAACCATGGGTTCCTCATTCTGCCGTATTACGGCTCTTGTTATGTGAAAATTATGGCTGTACTGGGCGCACTAACAGCTCAGATAGGACAGCCTTATTACAAAATATGCTCTAACGTCTCGCGGATAGCTTTGATGAAGCCTTCACTGCTCAAAACGGTAGGGTTTGGAATCGTGGTAATTAACGCAAGGTCTTTTGTCATTTTACCATCCTCGATGGTATTGATACAAGCTTTTTCTAATTGATCCGCGAATTCAGATAATTCTGCGTTTCCATCTAACTCACCACGTTTTTTCAATGCGCCGGTCCATGCAAATATGGTGGCTACGGAGTTGGTGGAGGTTTCCTCACCCTTTAAGTGTTTGTAATAATGGCGCTGTACGGTTCCGTGCGCTGCCTCATACTCATAATAGCCTTCCGGGGAAACCAGTACGGAGGTCATCATGGCAAGCGAACCAAAAGCACTGGACACCATATCGCTCATGACATCGCCGTCATAGTTCTTGCAGGCCCAGATGTAGCCGCCCTCGGATTTCATGACGCGGGCTACAGCGTCATCGATTAAGGTGTAAAAGTACTCAATTCCTGCCGCTTCAAATTTTTCTTTATACTCGGCATTAAAAATTTCCTGGAAGATGTCTTTGAAGGTGTGGTCGTATTTTTTGGAAATGGTGTCTTTGGTTGCGAACCACAGATCCTGTTTTGTATCCAGGGCATAGTTAAAGCAGCTTTTTGCAAAGCTTTCAATGGAGTTGCAGAGATTGTGCTGTCCCTGGATCACTCCTGCACCGGTAAAGTTGTGAATCAATTCTCTGGTTTCTGTTCCGTCTGCCGCAGTGTAGACCAGCTCACATTTTCCGGCTCCCGGAATTTTCATTTCGGCAGCTTTGTATACATCCCCGTAGGCGTGACGCGCTATGGTAATTGGTTTTTTCCAATTTTTTACGCAAGGTTCAATGCCTTTTACAATAATGGGTGCACGGAATACGGTTCCGTCTAACATGGCGCGGATGGTTCCGTTGGGGCTCTTCCACATCTC
>JAGASC010000143.1 GCA_017621905.1 Roseburia sp. | reverse complement strand
GAACTGGAAGCAATGGCTGAATCATCAAAAAAATAGTTGGCTTACTCACCACTAATCACTCCAACTCTGACAAACACCGGTTGGTTCCAAAGCATTGCTGCATTCTGGGCCCCGCCGGTGTTTCTATCATGCAATATTAGTATTTCCTCCAGACCATCTTATCCACCACGCCTGTATAACTCTGAATCAGCTTTACTACCTTGGCAGAAACATTTTCCTCTGTATAGTAGGGTACCGGAATGCCAAAATCTTCATTTCGGTTCATCTCGACTGCTGTGTCTACCGCCTGGAGTACCTGCTCTGTCGTAATACCTGCCAGAACAAAATTACCCTTATCCAACGCCTCTGGTCGCTCAGTAGAAGTGCGAATACACACCGCAGGGAAGGGATGGCCTACGGATAGGAAAAAGCTGCTCTCCTCCGGCAAAGTGCCAGAATCGGAAACTACTGCAAATGCATTCATCTGCAGATGATTATAGTCATGAAAGCCTAATGGCTGATGTTGGATTACTCTCTTGTCAAAAACAAACCTCCGCTGTTCAATATACTTCTTACTTCTCGGATGGCAGGAATATAAAATCGGCATATCGTATTTCTCTGCCATTGCATTGACCGCATTCATCAAAGAAAAGAAATTCTTTTCTGTATCAATATTTTCTTCTCTATGAGCAGAAAGCAATATATATTTTCCAGCTTCTAATCCTAACTTCTCCAAAATACCAGAAGCTTCGATATCAGCAAGATTATTGTGTAAAACCTCTGCCATCGGAGATCCGGATACATAAGTTCTTTCCTTCGCAGCTCCTTCCGCATTCAGATAACGACGTGCATGCTCAGAGTAACAAATATTCACATCTGAAATATGATCCACGATACGCCGGTTTGTCTCTTCCGGCAGACACTCATCAAAGCACCTGTTTCCTGCTTCCATATGGAAGATTGGAACATGCAAACGCTTTGCCGATATGGCAGAAAGACAGCTGTTGGTATCCCCCAAAATAAGCAGAGCATCCGGGTTAATCTGATTCATCAGCTTATAACTACAGTTAATAATATTACCAACAGTTGCTCCAAGGTCATCTCCAACTGCATCCATATATACTTCCGGGTTCTCAAGCTTTAAATCATGAAAGAACACACCATTCAAATTGTAATCATAATTCTGTCCTGTATGCGCAAGAACACAGTCAAAATATTTTCTGCATTTTTGAATTACGGCAGCAAGACGAATAATTTCCGGTCTTGTACCCACAATAATCAGGAGCTTTAATTTCCCATTATCCTTAAAACTGATATCTGAATAATCTAATTTCAATTTACTTATTCCTCCGACTCTGTCTTATCTTCTACTTTCAAGAAATACGTATCCGGCTTACCTGGGTCAAAACATTCATTACACCACATGAAGGTAACCAAATCCGTATCCCCTTCATTGATAATGTTGTGTGTATAGCCGGTCGGTATATCAACCACTTCTATTTTATCACCACTCACCGGATAATCAATCACCGGAAATGATTTTCCGGTCTCCGGCTTTACTCCTACTTTTCGAAACTGGATTAGGCCTTTGCCACTTACTACAACAAATTTCTCGTTTTTGGTATGATGCCAATGCTCACCCTTGGTAATTCCCGGCTTTGAAATATTGACAGAAAACTGCCCTCTGTCCGAAGTCCGAAGAATCTCAGTAAAAGAACCACGCGCATCCACATTCATCTTAAGGGGATAGGAGAAAGCATCCTCCGGCAAATAGCTTAAATAAGCAGCATATAATTTTTTTGAAAAACTTCCCTCTGCCATATCCGGAACCATCAGAGTGCTGCGGCTCTCTCGGAACGAATAAAGCAAATCTACGATTTCACCAAGTGTGATCTTGTGCTCCACCGGTACAGAACAAAGTCCGGTATTTGCATCTATATGCGCTTCTCCTTTTAACGCGGCAATCAGTTCCGCAACCAGATCATCGATGTACACCAACGTCATGTTAACTGACGGATCATTGACTCGAATCGGCAGATCATGGGAAATGTTGTGACAAAAAGTTGCAACTGCGCTGTTATAATTCGGTCTGCACCATTTTCCAAAAACATTCGGGAAACGATAAACATACACCTTTGCCCCAGTCTCCTTTTCATAAGAAAACATCAGATCTTCCCCAGCTTTTTTCGACTGACCATACGGATTGTCAAGGGCAGCCTGGATGGAGGATGAAATCATAACCGGACAGGTATTGTTATATTTCTTCAAATTGTCCAAAAGCCTGGAAGCAAATCCGAAATTTCCTTCCATAAAATCCTTTTGATCCAAAGGACGATTCACCCCGGCAAGATTATAAACAAAATCTGCATTTTTACAGTATAATGGCAACAGTGCCGGGTCGGTATCCACGTCGTATTCAAATATTGTAATATCTGAATCCATGCCGTAAGTACGGTCTTTTCCGTCGCGGATATTGTATAATGTTTCAATCAGATTTCTCCCAATAAAGCCTTTTGCTCCGGTTACTAAAATATTCATTAGCGATTCTCCCTTATAATTCTACAAAAATCATTGCATTTTTACCTTTTATGTGCTATTCTGATTAAGTAAGTCGTTGATACATACTTCACATGTTCCGCTTGCAAACTCTACTTGGTCTATAATTCAGGCATTTCGCCATGATTCCAAGTACGCTTTTATTATCAAATTATTTTTACTAAAGAGGAAAATCCTCTGTCCTGCACGCGATTAAAATCGCTACTGTAGGCTGCAGTCGCATTTTCCTCCGGAAAACAAGGGAGGATTGCCTATGCAAAATAATCAATTTACTTCCTTTTTGGAAGCCAAAGGGGTCATTGAATATAACATGACCAACAACTATATGTTCCGTTACATCCTGCAAAAGAATGAAAAGGTGCTCACAGGCCTCATCTGTTCTCTATTGCACCTGAAGCCGGAACAAATCAGAACCATCGAAATTACCAATCCCATTGACCTCGCCGGTGATATAACGGGAAAGGAGTTCATTCTCGACATCAACATCATGTTAAATGATGACACCCTCATTAATTTAGAGATGCAGATCGCCAATGAACACAACTGGCCAGAGCGTTCACTTATGTATCTCTGCCGCTCCTTTGATCATCTCTACCGCGGGCAAAAATATGAAGATGCACTTCCTGTATATCATATCGGATTCCTGGACTATACTTTATTTCCTGAACATCCGGAATTTTATGCCACTTACCAATTACTAAATGTAAAAAATCATCATTTATATAGTAGAAAATTTACTCTCTCTGTGATAGACTTAACTCAGACAAAGTTAGCTACAGAGGAAGATAAAGTCTACGAAGTTGATTATTGGGCACGTATCTTCAAAGCCAAAACATGGGAGGAATTGAAAATGCTCGCACAAAATAACGAATACTTACAAGAAGCTGCTGATTCTATCTATAAAGCGAACTCCGAAGAAATCGTCCGCCAGCAATGCCGCGCCAGAGAAGATGCCGAACGGCGGGAACGTACTTTGGTTCGCAATTATAACCTTATCAAACATGACCTTGCTGTTGCTAATGAGAACCTCGCTGTTGCTAATGAGGAAAACACAGCCCTTAAGGGAGACAATGCTGCTCTCAAAGAAGACAATGCCGCTCTCTGGGCACGCATTCGAGAACTGGAGGCAATGGCTGAATCAACAAAAAAATAGTTGGATTTCTCGCCACTAATCGCTCCAACTCTGACAAACACCGGCTGGCTCCAAAGCATCGCAGCATTTTTGAACCAGCCGGTCAGGAACGGCTCTGGACTCACGGCTCTCTTTGAAAGTGCCTGTGATAAGTGTAATCCTATGTTTTATTGCGGCTGATTGGCTGTAAGCCACTTTTCAAATTCCTCAATGCTACCAAAACTACGCTGGAACGCCATCTGCTGTGCCGGTGTCAATGCCTCAAATTCTTTCCATGTATAATCCTTCGGCTGTTTTCCTCCGTTTTCCCATGGATTATCTGTGTCACCAAACTGCGCTTCCTGTAACCATTCATCAAACGCTTCGACACTTTCAAAACTGTTTTGAAATGCTATTTGCTGTGCTCCTGTTAATGCATTAAATTCCTCCCATGTATAATCACTTGGTTTCTTCTCGCCATTTTCCCATGGATTGGTTTGGGTTACTTCCTGTACTTCATTCATCCATTCATCAAATGCTTCGGCACTTTCAAAACTGTTTTGAAATGCTATTTGCTGTGCTCCTGTCAAT
>JAGASC010000142.1 GCA_017621905.1 Roseburia sp. | reverse complement strand
TGACGATTGCGATGCTGATGCATAATTGTGTAGAGTCACTGGATATGTAGCTTAACACACTTTTGTTCTGCCAACGTGATGTAATTGATATAATCGAGAGGATTTCATATGAAGTGTATAAAATGTGGTGCAGAACTGAAAGAGGGATGCATCTACTGTTCTGTCTGCGGCCGGGAGGCCCAGATGGTTCCTGACTACAGCGTGCTGGAAGATGATTATTTGCGTTCTATCCTGAAAGAAGAGAACGAGGGAAAGCAGAGTAATTCAGCAGACAGTGAGCCAAGCCAAAAGAAAAATGCAGCCTCCGGGAAAAAGAAAAAAGCGAAAAAGAATGCGGCCAAAAAAAATGAAACGCAAAAGAATGCAAAGCAAAAGCACAATAAGACACCCATTATCGTTGTCTGCATTGTTCTTGTAGTGCTTATATTGTCCGGAGTCAGTGCCAAATTGTATATTGACTATAAGAACGCGAATTCTTATGATTATCAAGTAGGAATGGCAGAAAATGAGCTCATTGACAAAAATTATGAGTCGGCATTGAATTATTACAGTACAGCTCTTACTTTAGAGCCGAACGACATCCCGGTAAGACTTGCCATGGCTGATCTGTATATGACGCGGAAGGAGTACGATTATGCCAGAATACTTTTTCAGGAGGTCATTGGTCTGGATGCTTCAAATCAGACAGCCTATAAGAATCTGATTGCTATTTATGAAAAGGAAGAAGATTACGACAGCATTATAGAATTAGCGGCAGGAATAACGGACTCCAATATATTAGAGCTGTTTGCAGGATATATTGTGGCAACGCCGGATATTACTCCCGAAGCAGGAACGCATTATGAGTACATTACTGTTACTTTGTTTTCTGTGGAAGATTATGACATCTATTATACCCTGGACGGTTCAGAGCCAGACACCGAAAATGGCATTTTGTACGATGCTAAGAAGAAAATCGAACTGGAGAAAGGCGGCAGATTTGAGGTGAAAGCTGTTTGCTGCAACGAAAAGGGAATCTTAAGTCCGGTTGCCAGTGCCACTTATGTAATCCGCGAAGTGCCGCCGGAATATGCAGCCGTGTCGCCGGACGGTGGAAGAATCACCGAAACAACCACAGTAACCATTACTGCGGAGGAGGGATGCAGCATCTATTATACCTGGGATGGCACAGACCCTACCGACGTGTCCGCGAAATACGAAGCACCTCTTGAAATTCCGGAAGGAAATAATATACTTTCGGTGCTCGTAATTAACGATAAGTCCGGGTTGGACAGCGGTGTGTACCGAACCAATTTTATTTATTACCCGCAAGAGTAATATAAGATAAAAGTGTAGCATAATATTTACAGGATTTTGTATCGTTCTGTAAGTATTACGCTACACTCTTTTTATTGTTTGATTAGCAAAAAAATATAAATTAATCTTCTGAAATAAATTCAATATGTCCCTTTTCCAATTTAGCAATTCTTGCCAGCGAATAAACTTCAATCCCTTGCTCCATCAACTTTTCACGCCCAGGCTGGAAAGATTTTTCAATCAGAATACCGATACCTGCAACCGTAGCATGGGCTTTACGAAACAGGCGGATCGCGCCGGTGCCGGCCTCGCCGTTGGCAAGAAAATCATCGATAATAAGTACATGATCCTCCTCCGAAACAAACTGACGGGAGAGTGTAAGTTCGTAGGTCGTTCCTTTTGTAAAGGAAGTGACTGCGGTCTGATAAAGATTATCGTTTAACACTTTGGAAGGTTGTTTTTTTAAGATAATCAGTGGTACATTTAACGAAATAGCAGTCATAAGCGCCGGAGGGATACCGGAGCTTTCAATGGTAGCAACCTTTGTAACACCTTTATCTTTGAAATGAGCTGCAAATTCTTCTCCAATCTGCTGCATCAGAACCGGGTCCACCTGATGATTGATGAAGCTGTCCACTTTCAGGATGTCTTCGCCTAAGGCTCTGCCTTCGGATAAAATTTTTTCTTCAAGAATTTTCAAAATAGTCACCTCATAATATTGTCATTTTGAGTATTATAGCACAAAAAGTATTCTCCTGAAAGAGCGAACATCAAAAGAGTTCTGCGTAAAGTGTTTCTATGATATGATCCAGGAAAGAAGGCTCTAAGTCTTCGTATGCTTCCGAAATCAGCTTCCGCATTTTCTCGTAGCGGGCAAAGTAGAGTGTTTCTTCCTGCTGTTCTGTGTCTAGTTCAGCGTCGATATCATCGCTGGTATAAGTCTGGCGGAACCATTTTGTAATCTCGATCAAAGAATCTTCCTCTGTGTCTGCCTCCTGCTCCAGAGTTTTTAGCTCTTTAAAAGAACGGATGCCGACAATAAAGAATATGACAAACATGGCGCCCATAACGACAGACAGCATGACTTTCATGTATGGTGCGGTATTAAGCGGAATGACACCGGCCCAAAAGAGAATCAGCAAAGCAAAGCCAATGATGCTGACAAATGTGAAGGTATAGGCAGTTGATTTTACGTCTTCTTTTTTTGATTTTTTTGAAACATAGGCGTGGGCAGGAACTGCCGTTTCTTCTTGCTCACTGTCAGAAGATATATCTTCGGCCATATCCTCTGTAATGTCGTCTGATGCATCATTAATTATCTTCTCTACCAGTTCCGTACCGCAGTCGGCACAGTGAGTGATTCCGGGTACATATTCATTTTTACATTTTGGACACCACATATTATTTACCTCATTTTTCTGTAGAATGACAGGCGCAAAGCACCTTGGGGAAAGCAGGCTCCAACAAAACCTGTTCTTATAAATGAATTATAGGGGATAATGTAGACTCATGCAAGTGAATTTGATATAATATAAAAAAAATTGGGGGCTGAAATTTATACGCGAGGAAATATATGAAGATATCAATTGTATGTGTCGGAAAAATCAAAGAAAAATTCTATAGAGATGCTATCGCTGAATATGAAAAACGACTGAGCCGTTATTGTAAGCTTGAAATCATAGAAGTTGCAGATGAAAAGACCCCGGATCATGCCAGCGAGCTCGTGGAAACACAGATTAAAGAAAAAGAGGCGGAACGAATGCTTTCGCGCATGGAGAAATACATGAAAGAAGGGGCTTTTGTCTGTGCATTGGCGATTGATGGAAAGCAGCTGGATTCGGTGGAGCTGTCAGAGAAAATAGAAAAACTTGGAACCTCCGGCACGAGCCACATTATTTTTTTGATTGGTGGTTCCCTTGGAATGGCGGATGTGTTGCTGGAACAGGCGGATATGAAGCTGTCTTTTTCAAAGATGACATTTCCACACCAACTGATGCGCGTGATCCTTTTAGAGCAGATTTATCGTGCATACCGGATTATAAACAATGAGCCTTATCACAAATAAGTGAAAAATCGTAACTGAGAAGGTACGGAGCATAATCATTCGCATATGAAAAGATAATATGACCGTCACAGAAAATGATTCGAGTACGTAAGAATGAGGATGTGATTCATAGGGAATATTAGGAAGGGAAAGAGATAAATCATATAACCGAAAGCGAGGCACCCTATGAATCATTTAATCCATGAAAAATCCCCCTATTTGTTGCAGCACGCCAACAATCCTGTCGAATGGTATCCCTGGAGCAGTGAGGCTTTCAAAAAGGCTGCCCGGGAGGACAAACCCATCTTTTTGAGCATCGGCTATTCTACCTGTCACTGGTGCCATGTCATGGCTCATGAATCTTTTGAAGACAATGAGGTGGCAGAAATTTTAAACCACAGCTATATTGCCGTTAAAGTGGATCGTGAAGAACGTCCTGACATTGATGCGGTATATATGAATGTATGCCAGGAAGTTACCGGTTCCGGCGGCTGGCCGCTTACTGTGATTATGACACCGGATCAGACGCCCTTTTTTGTGGGTACTTATTTCCCGAAACATTCTGCTTATGGGCATCCGGGACTTTTGGATATTTTACAGAAAACAATCCTTTTGTGGCGTACCCAAAGAGAAGGTTTGCTTGCGGCAGGTATGGAGATAACCGAAAATATCAATCGACAGGAAGAACAACGGACAGGAACGCCAAATATGAAATTGTTAGAGCAAGGCGCGGAATTGCTTTTTCGCAGCTATGACATAAAATACGGTGGTTTTGGTTATGCACCTAAATTTCCGGTTCCGCATAATCTTTTTTTTCTCATGCGATACGCAGTCATGATGCAAAACCGGAAATATCTTGGCATAGTGGAACATACGCTGGGAGCCATGGCAGAGGGCGGTATCTTTGATCATATCGGCGGCGGATTTTCCCGCTATTCTACCGATGATAAATGGCTGATTCCCCATTTTGAAAAAATGCTCTACGACAATGCGCTGCTTGCGATTGCATATTTGGAGTGCTATCAGCTGACAAAGAATCCTTTTTTTGAAAATATTGCAAGACGGACACTGAATTATGTTCTGGACGAACTGACCGGGCCGGAAGGAGAGTTTTATTGCGGACAGGATGCGGACAGTGAAGGTGTGGAAGGAAAATATTACTATTTTACACCGGAAGAAATTATTTCTGTCCTTGGCGAGGAAAGGGGACTGGAATTTTGCAGAGCGTATGACATTTCAAACGCCGGGAATTTTGAGGGAAAGTCTATCCCGAACCGCATTGGTCAGAATGGACCGCTGTCGGAAAATGTAAAGCAAAGCAGAGAAATACTTTATGAATACCGCAAAAGCCGTACGAAACTGCACCTGGATGACAAGGTGATTCTTTCCTGGAATGCCTGGATGATTCTTGCTATGGCAAAGGCGCATTTTATTCTTGAGGACGAAAAATATGGTCTTGCCGCACGAAGAGCACACTCCTTTCTGGTCAATCATATGACAACCGGCGAGAACAGACTTTTCCTGCGCTGGCGCGATGGGGATGCGGCATATTCCGGAAATCTGGATGATTATGCTGTTTACGGGTTGGCTCTTTGCGGACTATATGAAATGACCTATGAGCCTGCTTATTTAAAAGAAGCGTCATTGCGGGCGGAGCAAATGCTTACCTTTTTTGAGGACAAAGAGCAGGGCGGATATTATTTGACTGCTTCCGATGCGGAAACACTAATTGCAAGACCCAAAGAGACTTATGACGGAGCGATTCCATCCGGAAACTCCACTGCGGCGGTGTTGCTTGGAAGGCTGTCAAAATACACCGGCGAAATAAAATGGCAGGAGGCTTCATTGCGGCAGAATATGTTTCTGGCGGGAGAGATGGAGCAAATCCCCTATGGGCACAGCCTTGGACTTCTGGCACTGATGGAGGCACTTTTCCCATCAAAAGAATTGGTATGTGTATCAACATTAAAAGTAATACCGGAGTCAATGGAGAAGCATAAACAGGAGAATGAAATTATGATTGGGAATAAGGCATTGATTGCGAAATTTATTGCATTTATTCCAATGTGTATGGTGATTTGCTTTGTACTGGTAGTTCCGTTTGTTTATCAGGGATTACAGC